>JAUZOB010000485.1 GCA_030706665.1 Bacteroidota bacterium | reverse complement strand
TCTTCATCTGTTGCATTTTGAACCACAACTACCAGTCTGCCGTCTTTATTCAAAAAGGCTGTAGATAGCAACTCATCTCTATTCGATGAGCATAATACCCTTTTAGCCTGAGGTCTGATAAACTTTGAAAAATGACCAATGTAATAATAGGAATTCATGTAAGTTAAAGCACCAGACTTCAGGTCAGCATGAACCGGAGCGAAGCAATAATTCCCCACATGATTCGGACCTCCCTGTTGGTCAAGCAATATATTCCAATCTGTCCATCCGACAGTTCCGTTATTGAAATCATTGATCATTGATTTTCCATAAATCTCACCCCATTTCCATTCACTGATCGTATTTGCATTAAACCGTTCACAGCAACCTTCCGTAAAAAGAAGATTTTTATCGGGGAATGCCTCTTTAACCCGCTTCACATTGTCAAATACATCTCTTACGTACCAGTGAAAACCTGTTCCCCAAACATATTTTGATGCTTCAGGGTCATTCAAAACGATACTTGCCCTTTGATACAAAAGATCCCGATTATGATCCCATATAATAATCTTCTTGTCAGAAAGCCCCTCGCGATGCAAGGTCGGGCCTAAAAAAAGCTTTACAAAATCACGTTCCTCTTCTGCAGTATAGTTACAAGACTCCCAGGTTTGTATGGCCATGGGCTCATTCTGAACAGTTAGTCCCCATACCGGTACTCCTTCTATTTCGTAGGCTTTGATAAATTGGGCCATATATGAAGCCCACAACTGCCGGTATTGAGGCATCAGTTTGCCACCATGTAGCATATCGTTATTGTCCTTCATCCAGGCAGGCGGACTCCAGGGACTGGCAAACAATGTTATTTCACCCCCAGCCTGCATTATAGCCTTTTTAATCAACGGAATCCTGTACTGGAGA
Source organism: Bacteroidota bacterium (assembly GCA_030706665.1). Taxonomy (GTDB): domain Bacteria; phylum Bacteroidota; class Bacteroidia; order Bacteroidales; family Prolixibacteraceae; genus JAUZOB01. The sequence goes on along the minus strand of JAUZOB010000485.1, from coordinate 168 downwards.
TCATGAGCAACATTGACACTTCGCAATGTCGTATCACGATCATCAACATAAGTATAGCTTTCGCTTGAAAAATCACAACTGTGAATATTGGTCCGAATCAGAGAGTATCCAATTCCCTTCTCTCTGTCATAATAGGCATGGAGAAGTTCTTTTTGCGAAGCAGAAGGA
>JAUZOB010000484.1 GCA_030706665.1 Bacteroidota bacterium | reverse complement strand
ATTTTTTTATAAATTATATACTAATTAATGAGAGCACTAATTGGATTATTTGTATGCTCAAGCAATACGACGGAGAGAAACAAGTGAGACATATAAGCTAATTGACAGAATCTCTTTAACTTATTTAAAAGGAAAATAAAAGTCAACAAACAAAGAGGATACAACAGCAAGTATTAGCAAGACAGACATTGAATTCTTCTAATGGAAGGCGATACGTTGTAATATCCGTGACATCATTCAGATTCATGCCCCCTAATTCAGTCAAATAAAGCTTATTAAAAAAAGAAAACATACATCCTCCACCATCTTTTTCCTTTCAATTATAAAAATAAAATAGGCATAACGGAGTTGAAATATGGATTCAGGTTCATAGGGAGTAATGCTTAAAATAGCTTCAATAATGGACAAAAAAATAGGCTATTCTTTCGAATAGCCTATTTTGTATAGAAAACTGACTTAAAGTTAAATCATCAGCTTATTTGTTCTTTCTTCCAGTCCACCAAACAGGAGTTACTGCATCATTCTGAGTAGAAACTGCCTTGAAGTTATCAGGATTGGTTGTTGCTTCACCTGACGGATAGTAGAAACGTTCCATCCAGGTAAAGACTTTAGAGGCATGTTCATAAATAAAACCGGTACCCAATTCTTTAGCCAAACGTCTGTGTTCACTCCACAATTCCCAATGATTGAAAATATTCAGGTGAATATATTTCTGATAGAAAATCGCTTTGTACTTATCAGGAGTACTCAGTCCATTAAAATTAGAAACTTTTGCATCCAACCACGCATTGATAACTGATGCAGATGGCTTAGCCGGCTGAGAGTTTGGCATGATATTATTCGGAACAGGTGGCGTTGATGTTGATCCGAATGCATTACTGGAATTCATACTATAATACCAGTCGATTGATTGTTGCATCGCTTTTCTGTACTCTGCAGCAGCATCAATTTTACCAGCCAATTCCGGGTAACGGATAGCTGCTTCAGCTAAAATTAAGTGGGTTTCTGATGGTGTGAATGCCGGGAACTTCAAGTTGTAGTTGAAATAAGTCATCTTGTTGTACATGGAATAATGTGGATCCAAATGATCGTCATAATTCCAATTAAGCGCATCACTTACCCAAGTGGCATCATAGTTGAAGGCCTGCATATCTGCGTTAGCCTCAGCTACCTGTGTCGGTTTCCAAACATCCAAGCCGATGTAGTCACCT
>JAUZOB010000483.1 GCA_030706665.1 Bacteroidota bacterium | reverse complement strand
CATAAACTTTTTATAATAGATTGTGATTATTTCAATTCTTAATACTCCCGAATGTAATAAAAATACTAAACAATTGCATGTTTGGCGTACCGATTAAGCACCAACACTCTCAATAAACATTAGTCAAATCTTAAAGTTTGGGGGAAAGAACTATTCTTATTCACCGATAATTCCTCCTCCGATCACACGGTCACCGATGTAAAACGCAGCCCCTTGTCCGGCTGCTATTGCTGACAGGGGTTCGAGAAAAGTAACTTTGAGCCGGTTGTTATCTGTCGGTTCAACCCTGCATGGAGTGGCTTGTTTTCTATAACGGATTTTTACAATCAGAGGTTCCGGACAATTAAGGTCATCTGAATCGATTAATTGAAAATTCTCAACGTACATCGAATCTTTTAACAGATCCTGAAAACTTCCAAGTCGCACCGTATTGGCAGAGGGATCAATTGAAACGGCATACAGAGCTCTGTTGAGATAGATTCCGAGCCCCCTTCTTTGCCCGATGGTATAAAAAGGATATCCTTCATTGGAACCCAGATAAGCTCCCCTGGTATCGAAAAACTGACCGGGAGGAATGTAAATTCCTCTTCTGTCTAATTCCTGTTTTAGGAAAGGGCGGTAGTCGGTGCCTTCGATGAAACAGACTCCCATACTGTCTTTTTTACGGCTAACCGAATGGAATCCCCGTTCGGCGGCAATTTGCCGTACATTCGTTTTGGTGTAGTCACCCAAAGGAAATATAGTACGTCGGATTTGTGCTTCTGTCATCGTCCAAAGAAAGAACGACTGATCTTTATCTTCATCAACAGCTTTGTGTATATAGGGCCTTCCATTGACGGTTTTGATCCGGGCATAATGACCGGTGGAAATATAGGTACAGTCCAGCCGGTCTGCTTCTTCCTCCAGGATTGCCCATTTAAGCGTTCTGTTGCATACGATACAGGGAAAAGGAGTCCTTCCGCTCAGGTATTCGCCAACAAAATAGTCGATTACGTTTTTTCTGAACCGTGCCCTTACATCCACAATGTAATGCTTAAAATTAAGCTGTTTGGCCAAATTGGACGCATCGTTCAGAAATGAAGGGGCCGTTCCGGTAACCGGATCATCAAACATGTAAAGGGTAATGCCGGTGACTTCAAATCCCTGATCCTGCAAAAGCATGGCAGAGACCGAACTATCCGTTCCACCGCTCATTCCGAGCAAAACTTTGGGTTTACTCGTCATAAT
>JAUZOB010000482.1 GCA_030706665.1 Bacteroidota bacterium | reverse complement strand
TATCCCCAAACATATACTCGTTTTTAAAGCTATAAGCTTCCTGCTTTTCAGGATAATCATAATACATTGGGCGGCATAAAGAAATTCCGGTATCGTAAGTTTTGCGAGCCATTGTGTAGATGTAAGGAACCAGGGCATAACGCTCATTGACGACCTCAGTAATGATACTGCTGTATTCATGAGGGAAGTTCCAGATGTCTTTTACAATGTGAGGATCTTTTGTTGAGTGGGTACGGAAAATCGGACTAAGAGCGCCAAATTGCATCCATCGGGTATAGAGTTCCGGATCCATCTTCTTTTGATCATCCGGAATATTTCCAAAGAAATGTCCTCCCAAGTCATGACTCCAATAGCCATAAAGCACATTCGATGCTGTTGTTGTAAAATAGGGTTGATAATCTAAAGTTTCCCAATCAATAATTGCATCTCCTGAAAATCCGATCTGATATCGGTGATTCCCTAATCCGCCCCAACGATGATAAAGAAGTGGTCTTTGTTTTCCCTGACGTTCCTGATCAGTAAAGAAACAGTAATTCAACCACCAGGTATTGCTTAAACCTTCCAGTTTCTTTGAAGTGGGCCATTGTTGCCAGTCTAACCACCAGAAATCGATCCCTTGCTTTTCAATCGGATGAAGAACCAGATTGAATAAATTCTTCATGTATCTTTTATCTGCAACTTCAAAAGGAATACTTTTGTGGCCGATGGTGTCAAAATCCATTGCTTTGGCAAAATCAGCATATTGCATCTCATCAGCAGGAATTCCCGATGCCGGATGAAGGTTAAGGGTTACTTTCAGATCTTTTTGCTTTACCCATTTTAGGAATTTATCAGGATCGGGGAATAAACTCTTTTCCCATGTATAACCGGTCCAGCCAGCAGTCTGGCCAAATTCATCAGCTCGATTCAACCCTTTAGTCTTATGCCAGTCCATATCAATTACCAAAACATCCAATGGAAGTTGATATTTCTCGAAATTACGAACCAAATCTCTCAATTCATTGTCGGAATAGTTCCAGTATCTTGACCACCAATAACCGAAAGCATAACGAGGAGGAATTGGCACCTTACCGGCTATTTTTGTAAAATCAGATAATAAAGATTTATAATCTTTACCATAAGCCATGAAATAAAAATCCTGAACATTTCTGTTTGCACGGGGCTGAACCCAATTCCAATCACTCTGATCAAAAAGGAAGTTGTTTGAATCATCAATAAATGTCCATCCATTCGTAGATAACAATCCATCTTCTATTGGAATCTCATTCTTGGTCCCTTCAAAATATTTACCTCTGCAACCATCC
>JAUZOB010000481.1 GCA_030706665.1 Bacteroidota bacterium | reverse complement strand
TAGCGTGCTTCAACCTTTGAAAACCCTGCTTCTTTGAGTTTTCGTGTTATATCATCAATGTTATATCCATCGCGTACGTGCTCTTCAATAAAACCGGTGGCTTCGCTTCCATGGTCGTGATCGTGAGCTTCTGATCCGCCCTGATCGCTTGGCGTAGAAATAAGAAGCCATCCTCCGGTATGTAGCGAAGTGCAGAAGTTCTGCATTACTTTGACATCTTCGGTGATATGCTCCATTACGTCAACCGATAAAATCAGATCGAATTGATTCGGACGACAATATTGGGTCAAATCGGCTGGCTCAAAACAGACCTTCTCCTTCATGCCGATCCTGCCAAAGAAATTATTGCAATCTGCGATCTGTTCCTCTTTTACATCAACCCCTGTAATTGTTGAAGCCGGGAAAAGGCGTGCCATACGGTAACTGTATTGCCCAAAACCTGAACCTGCATCCAGTATTGTCAAATTAGCCGGAAGTGCATTGCGCAGTTGACTCAATTCTTTGCGAATGTGCCATGCACGTAAAAGAAGCAGGTCAAGCAGACGATAGAATGTTTTCCTAAGAAATGGAGAATGATTGAAAAATACTCCCAGCTTTCTTTTTATCGGGTCATATTGCATGAGAAATCAGGATTTAATCAAGCGATTGATGTTGTCGATATAATCCAGACTGTCATCAATAAAGAAATTAAGATGAGGAATAATCCTCACTTGTTTCCCAATGCGATTCCCAAGCTCACCTCTTATTTTGCTGTAATTGTTGCTGATCTCCTCTAAAATCTCTTCCCCTTTTCCCGAAGGGAAGATGCTGAGATAACAACGGGCTACAGAAAGATCTTTAGAAATTCGAACAGTTGTAACTGATATCATCGAACCTTTAAACAGATCCTGCGCGTTGCGCTGAAAAATATCGCTCAGCTCTTTCTGTATCAGGCGGGCAACTTTATTTTGACGTGTTGAAAAATTTAAGTCCATAGTGTTTATATTTCAAGTTCCAAACTTACACAAGAAGTTGATTCTTTACAAATAAGAAGGGCTGTTCATGATTATTCTAAATGAAGATTTATAGAATGAGATTATTTCCCTAAGGAGGGAAGTTAGTTTTATTTACTTATGAAATCAAATCAATAATGTGAGTTCGATCTGATTAGTGTAAACTCACGTCAGACTATGTTACGCTTTAATCGATAAATACTGCATTCTTAAAGGACAACTCTATGACAACTCTATGACAAAGCCTTATTTGCCCCTTCTTTTATACGGAATTTAGATATGGTCCGGTCGTCATTTCGACGAACAAACCACGACTGAACCACGTCCAAAGGACGAACGAAATAGGGTGTTGCTATCTTGTTGCTAAGGCGTTGAACCGGACCGTGTGATATTAT
>JAUZOB010000480.1 GCA_030706665.1 Bacteroidota bacterium | reverse complement strand
GTCATGGTTAGCTGCGGTGAAACACCTGAAGAATATAACATTCTTACAATCTCATGGACCGGAACTATTGCATCTGATCCTCCGATGTGTTATATCTCCGTTCGCCCACAACGTCATTCATATGAGATTATCAAACGCACAGGAGAGTTCGTCATTAACCTTACAACAGAAGATTTGGCGAAAGCAACCGATTGGTGTGGAGTCCGATCAGGTAAGCAGTATAATAAATGGAGCGAGATGGGACTAACACCCATGCCGGCATCTCAAGTTAAAGCTCCCATTATTGCAGAAGCACCTGTACACATAGAATGTCGGGTAAAACAAATCATCGAACTGGGTTCTCACCACATGTTCATGGCCGAAGTGGTGAATGTAATGATCGATGATAAATACATCGATCCCGCAACAGGAGCATTCGACATGAAAAAGGCAGGATTGTTAGCCTATTCCCACGGACAGTATTACAACCTGGGGGATAAGATTGGCAAATTCGGTTGGTCTGTAGAAAAGCCCAAGACCCGCAGAAAGAGAATAGCAAAAGAAAAAGAATAGCAAATTAATAATCCGTCATTATGAAGAAAATCGCTATTACCCTTTTTGCCGTATTGATTATTAATGCTACACATGGAAGCCCAATGGAAAAGAATAAAGAACAAAATCCTCTTTTAGCAAAGTTTACAACTCCTCATCATACTGCCCCATTTGATAAGATAAAAACAGAGCATTATCTGCCTGCCTTTACTCAATTGATCAATGAAGAAGAGGCAGCAATCGATCAAATTGCATCGAATCCCAAAAATCCTACCTTCGATAACACTATCGTTGCACTCGAGTTAGCCGGAGAAAAACTCAGTACTGTCTCAGGTATCTTCTTCAACCTTACAACAGCTGAGACCAATTCCAAAATGCAGGAGGTCGCACAACAAGTTTCCCCCTTACTGACGAAGCATGCCAGCAAGATTACTCTAAACACAAAACTGTTTGCCCGTATCAAAGCGATTTACGATCAAATGGGAAGTTTAAATCTCACAACCGAACAGAAAAGACTGGTTGATAACTACTATAAAGAATTTATCCGCAGCGGGGCGAATCTGAATGAAGTGCAAAAGAAACGCTACGTAGAAATTAAGACAGAGCTTTCAAAGCTTACCTTGAATTTCGGAGATAATGTACTGGCCGAAACCAATAAATATACGCTACATCTTACCAACGAAGCCGATTTAACAGGACTCCCTCAATATGTTCGTGATGCAGCTTCTTTAGAAGCCAAGAAAAGGAAACTGGAAGGGTGGGTGTTTACATTGCAGATTCCAAGTTATCTTCCTTTTATGCAATTCTCAGAGAAACGCGATCTCAGAGAAAAGATGTATCGTGCTTATACCTCCAAAGGAAATCAAAACAATAG
>JAUZOB010000048.1 GCA_030706665.1 Bacteroidota bacterium | reverse complement strand
TAGGTCTGATGATTCTTATTCCAAACAAGAAGAACAGGAAAAAAGCCAATATTACATACCATATAAATTCCATAGCATTACTTTTTAAAATAAAACATCGTATTATAATTGTTCATATTCTTAATGAGTCACATTTTTGAAGTCTTTCATGAATAATTGTATGTTCAGAATTTGAAAGTTTTCAATTCAGGAAACATCAAATTCACAACACTCATTCCATTCAACGTTAGATGATTAAAACCATCAGAAAGTTTAAATAACTCCTCATATATCAGGCTCTGTCCTTTTAAGTTATAGTAGCAATCAAACTACGAACTATAATTTAAGAGCAATTGAATTTAGCAAATATATTCAATATGCTATAATTTTTTTTAACATCCTTACAATAAGTCTGAGAATCAATCTTTGCCGTAAGAGCATGAAAAGCAAAGGCTCTGCAGAGGATAAGAAAATAGCAGAATGACGAAATCAGGTATCGATAGCTCTTGCTAATAGAACTTCTTCTGCAAACAGACTCCTTTCCCTCACTCTCTCAGGTAAAAAATCATTAAAAATCAACATGGCAAATTATGACAATAAATAGGCAAAAAAATAGTATCTTTTCATCGTAAATGGTTGTAACGTATAAAATCATAACCCTTCAAAAAACAAGAGGAGGATTATCATGCCAAAAGAAAAGTACATAAACAGAGAGATCAGCTGGCTATCCTTTAACGAACGCGTATTACAGGAAGCAGCCGACCCCAATGTCCCCCTTTTGGAACGGTTACGATTTCTTGGGATCTTCTCAAATAACCTGGATGAGTTTTTCCGGGTTCGTGTAGCGACAGTAAAAAGAATGGTGCAACACAATATTGAAGAAGATGCTCTATTGGGAAACTATACCCCCTTGCAACTTCATGAGAAAATTGAAGAGACCGTTCTAAACCACCAAAAGAAATTTGATGAGATATATGATCAGATTGTAAAAGAGCTGGCCGGAAATAAGATTTTTTTCCTGAATGAGAAGCAACTTAGCAAAGCACAGGGGCATTATGTCAGGGTCTATTTTAACGAAAGGATACTGCCGACCCTTGTTCCGATCATGTTAAAGCAAACCAGGGAATTTCCAATGCTTCGCGATCGTTCTGTTTATCTTGCAGTGAAACTATCGCAAACAGACCAACCCGAGCTAAGCACTTATTCTTTGGTACGTATTCCGGACAGATCAGCATCACGTTTTTTGGTACTCCCCGAGAAGCGTACCGGCAAATCCGTTATTCTCCTTGACGATGTGATCCGTTACTGTCTTGACGATTTATTTCCCATTTTCGACTATGATAAGATTGAAGCCTATGCATTCAAAATTACCCGTGATGCAGAACTCGACATCGATGATGATATATCTAAGAGTCTGTTAGAAACAATCGGGAGCAGTCTGAAAAAAAGGAAGAAAGGATCGCCGGTAAGAATGGTTTATGACAAAAAGATTCCGGAAGATTTGCTGCTCTATCTTTTAAAGAGGATGAAACTGCGGAGGAATGACAGTATAATACCCGGAGGTCGTTACCATAATCATAAGGACTTTATGGATTTCCCTGAAATCGGGGAATCTCATCACTATTATCAGAGCACGAAGCAGCTTCCAAACCGCTATTTGCCCCCTCACCGAAGCATTTTAAAGAAAATAAGTCAACGGGATATTATTCTGCATTATCCTTATCAGAACTTTTATAATCTGATAAACCTGATTCGTGAAGCGGCAATCGATCCAAACGTAAAAGAAATTGCAATTACACTTTATCGGGTGGCAACTTATTCCAAAATAGTGAATACGCTTCTAAATGCTGCCAGAAACGGGAAGAAGGTAACTGTAATCATCGAATTGCAAGCCCGGTTTGACGAAGAAGCAAATATCTACTGGTCAAATAAACTACAGGAAGAGGGAGTTCAGGTAATTAACGGAGTTCTTGGGCTAAAAGTACACAGCAAGCTTGCATTGATTTCAAGATTAGAAGAAGGCAAAATGAAATATTACGCCTATATCGGAACCGGAAACTTTCATGAAGGGACTGCACGCATCTATGCAGACGAAGGATTGTTTACATCCGATCCCAGAATTTCTAACGAAGTAGCCAAAGTCTTTGAATTCTTCAAACACAATTACAAACATTTCATTTACGAACATTTGATCGTTAGCCCCTTTAGGATGCGTGAATTCTTTGAAAAATTAATTGACAAAGAAATTGCACTTGCCCGAGTCGGGAAGCCAGCCTATATGATTATAAAAATGAATAGTCTGGTCGATCCGGGAATGATTGACAAGCTTTACGATGCCAGTATTGCAGGTGTCCAAATCAAGCTAATCATCCGGGGAGCCTGTTCCCTGATTCCTGGCATTCCGGGATTAAGTGACAACATTTATGCCATCAGCATTGTTGACAAATATCTGGAACACTCACGCATTATGCTTTTTGGCAATGGAGGCAACGAACGTCTTTTTATCTCATCCGCCGACTGGATGCCACGTAATCTGAATCGAAGGATAGAAGTTGCTTGTCCGATTTACGATAGTGAAATCAAGCGGGAATTAAAAGCACAACTTGAGATTCAGCTAAAAGATAACCAAAAAGCTCGCATCTTAGACTATGATCTTTCAAATCGCTATTGCCGTACGTCTTCAAGCAGAAAAATCCGAAGTCAGGAAGAATACTACAATTACTTGAGAAACATTCACAATCCGGATAAGAAAACGGATGTACCGAAGAAATAAGTATTCATCAGCGATTCTTTTCAAATAAGGAATACCGACCCTTTTAACAGGTCTGGCAAGGTTTTCAAAGGTTTCTTGCATAAGCACAGCTTACAATTCGATGTCATACAAGGAGGTGATTATCTGAAAAATTGATCATTCAAAATGCGGCAAGCAGTTTCTTTTTTTGTCTGCCAAACAAACATATTTCGTAAATTATAATTTCCGCAGCCAGCTACTGGCGAAGAAACGACACACTCATATTTATCGTTCGCGTAAACCGGGGACACTGATTCCTTTAAGCTTACGATAAAGGTCCAGAGCATAGAGATCTGTCATTCCTGAGACGAAATCCACAACTGACTGTAGTTTCTCATAATTCGTTGCACCCACTTTAAGATATTGCTCCGGGATTAAAGAGATCAACTTTTTAGAGTAATTGAGTTTCGGTTGCATTAATGCCTGAGACAATTCCTCCATCAAAGTTCCCATGATTCTGAAACCGGCAATTTCAATCTGAACAACCGAAGAATGATTATAAATCTGATCAAACGAAAGCTGCTGTACCTGATTCATTGCCAACGACAGTTTTCCTTCAAGTCTCTTAATAAGCGTTCCTTCAAAAACCCCATTTAGGATATCAGTACGATTATCCCAAAAGATAGTAGAACAGGCATTGGTAAGTTGATTAATGACTCCGGCACGTAAAAAAGCAATCTGTTCATTCGGGTCCGTAACACGATTCAGAATATCCTTTATTCGTCCAATTTTTGCTTCTTCTGCCGATTCATCATAAAAATTCAGAAACAAATCGCGCGTTTTCTCATAACTAAGAATCTTGAGCTTATAAGCATCTTCAATATCCATTACCTGATAACAGATATCATCAGCGGCTTCAACCAGGTAAACCAATGGATGCCGATTAAAACGCACGGGATCTTCATTGACTCCAATCAACCCCAATTCATGAGCTACATTGAGAAAGATATCCTTTTCGGATTGGAAAAATCCGAATTTCTTTTTATCAGGGGAAGCTTCAATCGATTCAAAAGGATATTTCACAATGGATGCCAATGTCGAATAAGTCAAAGCAAAACCTCCGGGTCTTCTTCCTTTGAACTGATGTGTCAGAATTCTAAAAGCATTTGCATTGCCGTCAAAGCAGGTCAGATCCGACCACTCTTTCTCATCCAGAAGAGATTGATATTGCAATCCTGCCCCATTCGTAAAGAACTCCGAAATGCCATCTTCTCCGGAATGACCGAAAGGAGGATTTCCCAAGTCATGTGCAAGACAGGCTGCCCCAACAACAGAACCAATTTCTCCAACTTTATTCAAATCTGCCTCACCCGACTCAATAAGCTTCGATGCAAGGATTGAGCCCAAAGAACGTCCCACACTTGCGACTTCCAGGGTATGAGTTAAACGATTATGGACAAAAATGCTTCCTGGCAAAGGAAATACCTGAGTCTTATTCTGGAGTCTTCGAAATGGAGAACAAAAGATAATCCGGTCATAATCACGTTGAAACTCAGAACGATCATCAATGCGATTTTCACGATATAACTCTTCCATCCCCAGACGTTTGGAAGATATAAGCTTTTCCCAGTTCATTCTTGAAGCAGATTAAAATAAAACAAAATGAAAATACACTAATTTATTGAAATCCGAAGAAATTAAATTAAGAGATCACGATTTACTATTTTCACGGATTCTTGCAGTTCTACCATGAACGGATCACACCTGAGAGGAAGGATTCTACAAGATCAGATATTCTAAAAAATTGCAATCAGATCCGCTGGATTTAACAATAAGGAGAACCGGGCAAAGATCAACTCCCGACATATTAAACTACGATCTTCTCTCATAATTCTTTGCGACCGGAAACAAGCGGGATTCATTTATCTTCAAGATGCGAAACCAATCTATTCCTATACTTCGATAAACTCAACCCTGAACTTCTTAAGTTCTCGATCCAGTCGTTTTGCATCTCCGGATACTTTATCCAAAAGATGCCAAAATCCGGGGCCATGATTTTTCTCAACAGTGTGTACTAACTCATGTAAAACCACATATTGAATCAGTTCATCCGGAAGTCGCATCAAATGCAGATTAAAGTTCAGATTATTACTACCGGAGCAACTTCCCCACTTTGAATGAACATTCTTTATGACAACTTGATTGTATCGAAAATTGAACTTCTTTGCCATATCTTCAACCAATAGCGGAATAACAGACTTAGCTTCCCGTCGCAAGGTTTCTACAATTACCTTCTTTATAAACGCCTGAACCCGTTCGTCTTCAACCTTCAAATTCCGGGGAACCAAAACCCTGATCTCTCCTTTTGCTATTGTTGCCTCAACCGTTCTTCTCATCACATTAGGAACAATAATCAGTTGATGCATTTTGGTTTTAAAATCAGTTTCAGGAAGGAAAGTCATCATCTTCTGACTAAACTTTTGCTGCTGAGAAACGATCCAACTCTCTTTTTCTTTTAAAAAGTTCATGACATAAGAATCCGTAACATGAGCAGGAGCCGACACTCTCACCGGATGTCCCGGTCGTACACTAACCCTCAGGTTCGTAGATCTTGAACTTTTCACAAATATCACCTCACCAATCCGTTCTATTGTTCTTTTTACTTGTTTCATAGTTTCCTGAAATTCGGATTAAAAATAGAAATAATCCGACAACTTAAAGAATTCTCATATTTTATGAAACAAACTTATAAACAAAATGTTATAATAGAAAAAAAGGAATGCTCTTTCATTAGTGTCCTGATAACATGAAGCCCAAACGTTAAACATTACCATCCATGAAAGATAAAAGAGTATACGAGGTGTTTGGCACATTAGCTAAAGAGGAAACTCTCTTTACCCTCACAGACAACAAGCTTCCCGACTCTTTAGTTTTTGAAGCAATCGAACCGTTCCCCGGATTTTATGAGGACGAAAAGGGTGACACTATGCCCGTATATATCTATTTGGTGCTGAATGGGAACTATGGATGGGATGAAATTATAAGAGCAACACAAAAAATCAGACATAAATATCAACTCATATTTGAAGCAGCAAAGGCATACGTTACAATGCCTCAGAAATGGTATAACACAGTAAGGATAAGACACATCAAACATTATGATGAAATTCCCGATATTCAACAAGCTTTTGAAGAAGAAGGCATCATGATGTTATATGAGAATCCCATTTCAGAAAAGGAAATTTCTGTCATTAAGCTAATTAAATTCTTCCTGATTGAAGAAGTAATAAACGGAGTCTACTTTGACGACAGCGAACCCTTTCATGGCTACTTTGAAATTCCCGGCAAACTTGACTGGAAAGAATTCTGTGAAATCACAAAGAATGTAAAATACAACTGGGAGTTGGGCAAATTTGATGCAGCTCTGGGCTCAATCTACAAAGGCTCAACTCTTCGGGATGTAATTAGAATCTACTCAACCAAGATCAACCTTGATTATCTCATTAAGTGCAGAGATTCTTACCTCGATCGGATACAATGATCCTCTATACATTTTTACGTTTAAAGCTTTTGGAAATTATCAGCAAGCACTATTCGGGATGAAGAGTATAAATCGGAACGCATTGATATTGGAACCAAAGAAACCGTTATACGAATGGGTGAATTACATCTATCAGGGCGAGCCTGTTGAATGTCCGGAGAAACCTTTCTCACATGATCATGCCACGGTTTATTTAATTCCCGAACAACAGAATCAGGAAGAATATGAACAATGGATGAAGAAGAATTTCCAAACGTTCTTCAGAAATGAATTATTCGACTGGTGTACAGACAAAACAGAATGGCCCTCTCCATTAACTTACAAATTATTTCAAGAGTGGTTTCACATTTCATACCAAACCATGATATTCGACACAGTCTAAGATCAGAAATTTAAATAAATCATTGTCACCCGTCATATGTCTCTTTTTGAAATTCGGTAATAGTATTTATCTCCCCGACACAAGAAACCGATATTGTTATCAATTCACAATTTTCCTCTATCCCCTTAAACAAGTTCTACTCCGCACGAAACAATTTTAGATTAAGTAGTAACTAAAGAAATTTATTTTATCTAATATTGTTCTTTATTAAGAAATTAAAGTCTTCAAACATGAGTTCAGAATCAGAAATTTCACGCCGTCGTTTTTTAAGACAGGCTTCTGCGTTAACAGCTGTTTCTGCCTTTTCATCCATTTGGCTTCCATCAAAATCATTTGCTTCACTTGGAGGCAAGACGGTAGCTGCCAATGAAAAAGTAAATCTGGCCTGTTGCGGTATTGGGAATCGCGGAGGAGAAATTATAAGAGAACTATACAATACCGGATTAGCCAACATAGTAGCTTTATGCGATGTGGACATGGGGGCACCACATACTCAAAAAACCTTACAAATGTTCCCCAACGTACCCCGCTTTCAGGACTTCCGGAAGATGTTTGACAAAATGGGGAATCAAATTGACGCCATTACCGTAGGCGTTCCTGACCATTCACATTTCCCGATTACAATGATGGCGATGGCCTTAGGAAAGCATGTTTATGTAGAAAAACCGATGGCACGTACTTTCAATGAAGTAGAGCTGATGATGAAGGCACAAAGAAAGTACAAAGTAGTTACCCAAATGGGAAATCAAGGCCACTCCGAAGCCAACTATTTTCAGTTTAAAGCATGGAAAGAAGCTGGCATTATTAAAGATGTTACTGCAATTACCGCCCACATGAACAGTGCGCGTCGCTGGCATGGTTGGGATACAAATATCAAGAAATTTCCTGATGCACAACCGATCCCAAGCACATTAGACTGGGACACCTGGCTTGAATCTGTTCAACATCATGATTACAATAAAGATTTCGTAAACGGTCAATGGCGTTGTTGGTTTGATTTTGGTATGGGTGCTTTAGGTGATTGGGGTGCACACATTCTGGATACAGCACATGAGTTTCTCAACTTAGGATTACCTTATGAAATAAACATGCTTCGGGCAGACGGTCATAATGCCTTTTTCTATCCTCAATCTTCTACGATCTCTTATAAATTTCCCAAAAGAGCAAACATGCCCCCGGTAGAGATCACCTGGTATGATGGTGTAAATAACGTTCCACAAGTACCTGAAGGATACGGCAAATCGGAATTAGACCCTAATATTCCACCGGCAAGTAACGGTAAAATTCAACCTACTACTCTGAACCCTGGTAAAATCATCTACAGCAAGGATCTTATTTTTAAAGGTGGTTCCCATGGAAGCACGCTTTCTATCATTCCCGAAGAAAAGGCCAAAGAGATGGAATCTAAACTTCCACAGGTACCACAAAGCCCTTCTAACCACTACAAGAATTTCTTGCTTGCCTGCAAAGGATTAGAGAAAACACGCTCACCATTCAACATAGCCGGTCCCTTGAGTCAGGTATTCTGCCTCGGAGTAATTGCACAACGTCTAAACACAAAACTATTATTTGACAGAGCCAAAAAGCAAATCACCAACAACAAATTGGCTAACGCCTTACTTGTTGGTCCTCCTCCGCGCAAGGGATGGGAACAGTACTATAAGATATAATCATGAACGAAGATTAACGACATCTTTCTACATGCAAGATGTCAAAACGAATTCGAAATGAGAAAAATACAAGGCGATTCAAATGAATCGCCTTTTTCTATTCTACAAACAAACTAATCTGCTTCTCATCTCACACTTCTGCTGAAAGGCCTAAATGCGACATACCCTCAACAAGAATACTGATTGACACTACAATGACCTACAATTCCGACCCTATAAATGGCTCAGGTGTCTGCGACGGATTAAACGGATTATAGTAATAAACATCATCTTTTTTGTACAACTTCAATTGCCCTTTTACTCTTTCCTTAAATCCGGTCAGATCCTTTTGATCTTCATTTGTCCATGCATCTTCTGCCAAAGCAGTTATTCTGGGGAATAGCATATATTCCAGCTTCGACTTTGACTGCATACTCTCTGTCCATAAATTCGCCTGAATTCCCATAATCTGATTATACTGATTCGTTCCAATTGGTAAAGTACTGGTCGAAAAGTTGTACAACTTATCTATCGGATTAAATTTACCGTCCCATCTTCCTCCGTACCGCTGAGTACTATCTTGCACATAATCAAAATAGAATGGCAAGCGTGGACACATAACAACCGGAAATCCATTATCAAGGGCTTTCTTTAATTGCTGCGGACGATCATGCCTCCACCAGAAAATGATTGTTTTATCTCTTGGCAAATCACTATCAGCTGCTTCATCCCACAAAAGAACCTTATTATTGAGAACAAAAAGAGAATCAGCCATCCTTTTGGTAAAGTAACGTTCTACAGCTACCAAATCCGCAAGATTATTCTTTTGCATCAGTTGCTTCACCTGCTCATTCTGGTTCCATTTCTCATTGCCAAAGTGAACCTCGTCACCTCCTAAATGTATCATTTGCGAAGGGAACAAAGCATCGGTTTCTTTCAATATCGCACTCAGAAACAAGTATGTAGAATCTTTCCCGGGATTAAATGTGAATTCAGGAAATTTAGCAGAGCCGCCACCACTATAAGCAGGATACGCTTTATTTGCCGCAGTTGCATGACCGGGCATATCAATTTCCGGAATTACATCAATAAATCTTTCTTTGGCATAAGCAACAATCTCCCGAATTTCCTCTTGTGTATAATATCGCGCAGAAGCTAAATGATCAGTATAATTACCAACTCCTCCAACAAGTGTCAGTAAAGGATAAGCCTTAATTTCTATTCTCCACCCAGGCATATCCGTCAAATGCCAGTGAAATTTATTGAATTTATAATAGGCCATCCAATCTATGATATTTTTAACAGTTTTCGTTCCGAAGAAATGGCGGGATTCGTCAAGCATTAATCCCCTCCATTGGAAACGAGGCGCATCTTTAATATTCCAACAAGGAATCACAACCCCACTATTTTTAATTTCTGACTGGCGGACTAATTGCATTAAAGAAGTTAAACCATAAAAGACTCCCTGTTCGGTTGATCCGGATATCCTGACACCGGTCGGTCGTATTTCAAGATTATACGCAGAAGAGTTCTTCTCCGACAAGCGGGTTATATTCAAAAAAATTGCAGGTAATTTACTTCCGGACTGAATGCTTAAAGTTAGTCCGGTAGTTTTGAGAACCTCCTGTTGCAAGTAATTTGCCTCTTTTTGCAATTCAGGTTTTTCAAAAATCACCGGTGTACTACTGTTTATAATAAAAGAGCCCGCAACTGCCTCGCAATGATTGGGAAGCGGAATTATGGGACATTGCTGCGCAAATGCATACGAGCACAAGAACAGAAATGCAATTAAAAGTTTGTTTTTCATGTTTAGTATTTCTTGAATTAATTATTTATCGACTTATCTCATTAATTTTTATTTCACCGATCTATCTACAAAGAACAACCCAACGAAGGTCTTTAATTCTCATTGCGCATAGTTATAAAATCATCACATCACGATTCCCAAATAGTAATATTTCATCAGTCAATACCCCTATGAATTTCAACATAACACATGAATTCTATTCAGGGATACAGAGATTCTCAGTAGATCCAGAAACAAATATATAAACATTCGTGTACGCTCACGTGCAAGTTGCATATATTTTTTACACAAATCAAACTCTCTCAATAGCAAATGAATCACAATAAGTTACACATGAGCCAGATATAATAACTCTACCCGAACAGGAAGTCAAGGCATAAAACATCACCTTTTTATTATGAGAAAAATTAGAAGATCTTACGGCTCTGCATTTAAGAGAAACGCAATCCAATTGAATTATGAGAAAAGTAACTTGTCTGCTTTTGCAAATCAGTGTGTCATTTTTATTATCATGCACTTTATCAAAATAAATTGTACATGATAAATTTTTGTTTTGCAAAAATTATAATTTTACTTGTGTCAATTTTGAAAATCTCACTCCGTAAAAACAGATTCAAAGGAGCTTAATTCAAATAGTCCCTGCATTTGCAATATGGAATAAAGCCTCAAAAATTCTTTATTGACAGTCACAGATACGCATTATTTATACTTCACAGAATGGATGAACAATTAGATTGGATAAGACTTAAAAATGGTGACAGATCTGCTTTTAACAGATTATTCGATCTCTCCTATCATCCATTATGTGCGTTCGTATCATCAATCATAAAAGAGGAAGACGTAATCGAAGATATTGTAATGGATTGCTATACTAAACTTTGGGAGGACAGAAGCAATCTCAACATACAAACATCTTTGCAGAATTACCTGATAACCATCGTCAGGAATTCAGCCATAAGCTACCTACGAAAGAACAAACACAAGAACGTTGATTACGAAGATCTTATTATTCAAACAGAAGAAGAAGGGGATCCGTTACAAGACGCAAGAATACTCAACAAGCTTTATGAAGCTATAAATAAACTACCGGAACAACGAAGAGAGATATTAAAGAAAGCAGCTTTCGATGGTAAAACATATGAAGAAATAGCTAAAGAATTAAACATCTCGGTAAATACAGTAAAAACGCAAATGGCAAGAGGATATAAATTTCTTCGGAATGAGCTCAAAATTTCTCAGCCCGCTCTGTATTTCCTATTGTATTTTTAAACAACTAACACCAAAAGCAATTAATTTTTAAAATTTCACGCTTTTTTTAAAAAAAGTTAATTTTTACTGTCACCCTAAAACAACCTTTTTGCGTCAATTGCGAAAAAGGTTAAATGTGAGAACAGAAGACAAAAATTGGGATATTATCATTTCAAAGCTCCATGGCGAGCTCAACAAAAAAACTGACCTCCCGGAATCAGATCCTGACTTTGAGAATCAGTTCAAAGATGCTCTCAAGATCAAACGATTACTAAAGAGAGTGTTTCTATTTGACAATTTCGACAAAGAAGCTGCAAAAGAAAAGCTGGGGAAAGAACTGAACTTCAAGAAAAAAGAGACTCCGCTTCGCAATCTCAGATTATCCTTTTTACGTGCAGCAGTAATCCTTCTCATTTTTATTACAGGAGCTTTTATTTATTCCATATCCTCTCACTTTCCGATTAAACCAATTTACTCCGAAATCATTGTGCCGGTAGGTCAAACCACAAAGGTCAATTTATCGGATGGAACGCAAGTATGGTTAAGTTCAGGAACAAAATTCAAATATCCAGCCACATTTGACCGCACTAAAAGAGATGTATACATCGATGGAGAAGCTCTATTTAAAGTTACTCACGACAAACACAATCCCTTTATCGTTCATGCAGGTAGTTTCAACATCAGAGTACTTGGAACAACATTCAATGTAATCGCCTACTCATCAGAGAAGAAAGCCGACGTGATGCTGATTAAAGGGTCTGTTGCATTGGAAGAAAAGAATAAGAACTGGGAGAAGAAGATGAAAGAAGGAGAAGTCGCGACTATTGCTAATGAGAAAAATCCACCGATCATATCAAACATGAATAATGATTTTTATAGTGCTTGGGAAAAAGGTGAAGTCGTCTTCAAAAAAGAGAAGCTGGAAGAAATCGTTCAAAAACTAGAAAGGTGGTATAATGTAAAATTTGAGTTTAAAAATCCGGAACTAAAAAACCTGGTATTTAGTGGCACCTTCTTAAAAAACAAACCCATAGAACTTGTTTTTGAATCTTTAACACTCATGAATGAGAATATAGCATTTATCTCAGGAGGAGAAATCGGAGGTAAAAAGATCATATATATTAAAAAGATACATTAAATGTCAACCCCATGAAGGAATAACCTTTTAAGACCTAAAAGCAATGAGGAGATTGAGCCCTCCTCATTGCAAGCCAAGAATTTACACGCCGTTGGAGCGGCAATTTTTTAATTCTAAACCAATTCAAAGCTATGAAAAAAAATCAAACTATTCATAGTCGGAAAAGACTATGGCCTAAATTGTTTTTGGTTATGCGATTATCCATTATTCTCTTTCTTGCTTTTACATTTACGGTAAAAGCAGAATCATTTTCGCAAACAACAAGACTGAATCTCAACCTGACTAAATCTACCAAACTCGTTGACGTCTTTGCTGCAATTGAGAAACAAAGTGATTTTTATTTCTACTACAGTATGAATCTGGATGAAATTAACGTCCAGAATGCAAAATATAGGAATAAATCCGTTGATGAAGTATTAAACTCATTATTAAGAAATACAGGATTAACCTATAAAGTTGTTGATCATTACATCGTAATAAAAAAAGCAGGAGGGCAAAAACCGCCCACGATTCCTCAACCAGCTCAACAACAAAGAGTAATTAAAGGGAAAGTTATAGATAGAAACTCCCAGCCACTTCCGGGTGTTACGATTATGGTTAAAGGAACGGACAACGGAACCACAACAGACCCCGATGGGAATTATTCATTATCAAATGTTCCGCAGAATGCCACACTTGTCTTTTCTTTTATCGGATTAAAACAGGAAGAAATTAAGGTATCCGGAAAAGGAAATACAATAAACACAACAATGTTTGAAGAATCCATCGGATTAAATGAAATTGTTGCAGTTGGTTTCGGATCTCAGAAAAAAGTCAGTGTAATTGGAGCCGTCACGACTGTTGAACCCAGAAAACTCATAACCTCCAATGCGAGTTTAAGTAGTAGCCTTGCCGGACAACTGGCAGGGGTTTTAGCCGTTCAACGTTCCGGGGAACCGGGACGCGACCAAAGTGATTTTTGGATTCGTGGGGTAAGCACATTTAATTCGAACTCTCAAAAAGCATTAGTATTAGTTGACGGGATAGAACGAGACATTAACAATGTTGATCCTTTGGACATTGAGTCATTTTCAATCCTTAAAGACGCAACAGCAACCGCGGTTTATGGTGTAAGAGGAGCAAATGGAGTTATTCTTATTAACACCAAAAGAGGAAAAACCGGGATCCCAAAAATACAGGTTCAACTAGAATCTGGAATAACTGCACCAACCCAACTTCCAAAATATATTGACGGAGCCCAATATATGGAAATCTACAACGAAGCCTGCAGAAACAGTGGGGTCACTGAAAGATATACACAGGATCGAATCGACAAAACCCGGTCAAAAGCAGATCCTGACTTATACCCAAGTATCAACTGGTTGAATGAAGTATTCCAGGACTTTTCCACAAATGAAAAAG
Organism: Bacteroidota bacterium; assembly: GCA_030706665.1. Taxonomy (GTDB): domain Bacteria; phylum Bacteroidota; class Bacteroidia; order Bacteroidales; family Prolixibacteraceae; genus JAUZOB01. The sequence goes on along the minus strand of JAUZOB010000048.1, from coordinate 909 downwards.
CAAACTTGAACGTTTCCGGAGGAACCGATAGAATCACCTACTATGTTTCAGGAGCCTATCTTCATGAGAATGGGATTTTAAAAACAAAAGAAATGGAAGATGATAAATCAAATTTAAAATTCGACCGTTTCAACTTCCGTAGCAACATCGACCTTAACCTCTCTAAGTCTACACTTTTCAGACTAAATCTGGGAGGATATTATAAAGAAAAGAATCAACCAGGCTATAGTGTTTCCGATATATTCTATGCAACTTTAGCTGCCACTCCAATCGGTTACCCCAAACAGTATTCCGACGGATCCTACGCCCATATGCCTGGATCTCAAATGAATCCATGGATGGCTTCTACTCATTCCGGATATTCTCTAGAAACCGAAAACCAAATTGAATCAACCATCTCCCTGGAACAAAAACTTGATTTCATCGCCAAAGGTCTTAGCATCAAAGGATTATTCTCTTTCGATGCATACAATGATCAATTAACTGTATTGAGAAAACATCCTACGACCTACTATGCTATGGGCCGCGACGAAGACGGGCAATTAATTCTAAAGCCTGAGGAAGGCGAAGATTACGTAAACCTGGCCAGTGAATCAAACATCAGTTCCAGATCAAACTATATTGAAACTCAAGCCAACTATCTCAAGACATTTGCAGATAAGCACACCATCTCTGCCCTCATTCTGTACAACCAAAGAAGTTCAAAATATACTCCCGCATATTCAGAAGTCGGGTCTCTTCCATACCGTACAAATGGATTGGCAGGAAGATTAACCTATAACTTCGACAATCGCTATTTTATTGAAGGAAACTTCGGATACAACGGATCAGAAAACTTTGCTCCCGGTAAAAAATATGGATTCTTCCCTTCAGCAGCAGTCGGATGGTTAATCTCAAGTGAGAAATTTT
>JAUZOB010000479.1 GCA_030706665.1 Bacteroidota bacterium | reverse complement strand
CTGACCGATCCAACTCAAAGTTCTGAGGAACAGTCTTCACTTCCAACAACCGTCCTGTTATTCCGTCAGAAATCTCCAATGTTGCCATTCCCGACATCTTTTGCTCCATGACATTGCTCACCGGGATGAGAACTCCAGTTCATCTCCTTCACGAACAATGCGGGGAAAGAAAGCCTGAAGCATTAAGTTTTTACGGGTAACAATTTGCTGAGTCAAGAAACCATGCTTCATATCCTGGGTATGAGCCAGAATCATCAATTTCCAACGAGTCAATGATTCCGGGAGCGTATAATCGATTGTAACTTTCCCCTGTGCATCAGTTAAAAGATGTGGATAGAAGAAGGCAGTTTCCGAAAAATTCTTACGGGTCTGCACATTCTGAATCAATTTCTCTTGCTTTTCTTTATTACCAGTAGATTCTTCTTTCACTTGCTCATCAGCTTTTAAAACAGGAGGAACAAACTTCATCTTATTAGACGCTTCTACAGTCATAAACTCTTCTAAATCTGAGACTTCAACACCTTTCGAACGACTAAGACTGCTTACACCTCGTATTCTCAATTCTCCTTTGTATCCTCTACCCAATGCTGATCCATCATCAAACCAATTCAAGGAAGGAAAATCAATTGAATTGACATCGATCTCCTGGGGATAATCCGTCCAATCTTCTGAATTTTCAACCGGATTGACATCATACAATATTCCTGTCCCCGAGGCATTATAAATCTCCGGATTAAAACTCCACTCATTGGTCGCAAACTGATCCAACGAAGCATCATACAACACTGCTGTCACTTCACTATTAACCGGTTTCCCATCTTGATCGGTCACCGCTAATCTCCATTGCCCTTTATCTCCCGGTTTATAAAACTCCGCAATCTTTTCTGGCTGTATCTGCAATTCATTTCTATATGGAACGTTGATATAGAATTTTTTAGTGATTGTCCGATTCGAGGAAGTCAACATAAGATGTATGGTAAAACCGCCCCGGTAATCTTCGAATACAGGAATCTCAAGTTCATTCAATATCCCATTGGTATAAATCCGTTGAAAATGAATCGGTTTTTGATTACATTCCACATACATCCATCCGGAAGCATTACGGGAAGATCCGATCCAAATAGAAGCCTTTTCTCCCGGATTTAAAACAGATTTCTCCAGTTCAAAGGTAAACTCGTCCGGCAGACTACTTTTCTTCTCCTTAGAATCAATAAGGTCAAAAAAATGTGCATGTTCAATACTATTTCCAAAACTATCGGTTGTTTGAAAATAAATCAGGTACTTACCCGAATTCAACTTCTTAAGTTCAGAAAATTTAAAGGCAGTATCTTTAACGGTATTCAGATTGTATTCCTTGATCAATGTCTGCTTCCATTTTTTTGGATCAGCATCATCTGCATAAGCATAGGTCGGAATAAGCTTGTACCATTGTTCTCTGGATAATAAAGG
>JAUZOB010000478.1 GCA_030706665.1 Bacteroidota bacterium | reverse complement strand
CAGGTTTATCATGGCTATAATCCGGAAATTGAAGGTGCTGCATCTGTTGCCTGGTTCTGGGGACTTATGTAGATCGGATGTGTTCTGGGATTGGTCTTGCTGAAACTGATGGATTCAAAACGTGTGTTAAGGATCTTTACTGTTTTGGCTTTAATAACTCTCGTCTTTGCCTTGTTCGGATCATCAATGATTTCATTGTGGGCCTTCCCTGTGATGGGATTCTTTCTTTCGGTTATGTATTCCATTATATTTTCCACTGCATTAAATTCGGTAACGAAGCATCACGGATCCTTCTCGGGAATATTGTGCTCAGGGATTTTTGGCGGGGCACTTATCCCGTTGATAATTGGGTGGATCGGAGATCGAGTGGGTTTGAAGATAGCAATGTGTCTGCTGTTTTTTACACTAACTTACATTTATAGTGCAGGGGTGTGGGCGAATCCTCTTATACGGAATAAAACCGTAAAGTTGAGAGAGTTATTTGTTAAATCAACTGAAGATCGGTAGAGGTAAAGAAGCTTCGGCGATTGTACTGTTTTCAGTAATAATAGGATGTCTGATCTTGATAGGGATTTGATGTGTTGAATTGTTGAGGTGTTCGGCTTTTACAATTTATCCCTGGATTTTTATAAAAGCATTATGACGTGTCCTGGTAAAAGTCTGCAATGTCTTCTTTGTACTAGGATGGGTAGCATAAGATCTTAACCAAAGATTTGATATCCTGAACAACCGGTGCGCCCGTCGATTTTAGTCTTTCTTCGGATTGATGTCCTTTGGCAATTAAAATACAATGGCATTCCATGTCAGACGCGACTTCAAAGTCATGAGTCGTATCTCCGATGAACCACGTATTTGAATTTTCTATGTGGGAAGTTTTAAGAAGACGCTTTCCGACGTCAAGTTTAGAAGCTGCATGATGATTGTCCAGTCCTGCCACTTTCTCAAAGAAATGAAAAATGTTTTGCTGTTTTAATGTCATTTCCAATGAGCTTTGCTCCATTGCTGACAATACAAACTGTCGGTAACCTTTTTGCCTGAAATGGCTTAGTGTATCTAATGCTTGTTCATGAAGAGAACATTCGTGAACATGTGTATAATACTCCTGGATATATTCCTGTGCAGGGATATCGAAAGGTTCTTTTGAAAAATCAAACCCGATTCGTTGATAATATTCCCGAATCGGAAATCCGAAGATATTTCGATAACGATCGATGTTGAGCAGCGGAAGAGTCCTTTTTTTAAGAACCACATTTATAGCATTCATCGAAAGATGAATGTCATCGAGAAGGGTCCCGTTCCAGTCCCATATAATGGTCTTTTGGTCGGGATCCATATTTTTAGGCTAAAGTGTTCTCGTGATTCGTAACCGGATAGGCATACATGTTCATCCAAAGTGGAATTCCTGCTTCTTTACGATCACCCAAAAGCTCAAGCCGGGTATTCATCAGATCAAGAAAAGCTT
>JAUZOB010000477.1 GCA_030706665.1 Bacteroidota bacterium | reverse complement strand
GGAGTCGGGAAGACTTCGCTGGGGCGTTCAATTGCGCGCTCTTTAGGTAGAAATTATATCCGGATGAGTTTGGGTGGTTTACACGATGAAGCTGAAATTCGGGGGCATCGTAAAACCTATATTGGTGCTATGCCCGGACGAATTGTTCAAAACATTAAAAAAGCGAAATCGTCTAATCCTGTGTTTATTCTGGATGAGATTGATAAAATAGCAAAAGATTTCAATGGCGACCCGGCTGCTGCTCTTTTAGAGGTGCTTGATCCGGAGCAGAACTTCGAATTTCACGATAATTACCTTGAGGTAGAATACGATCTTTCGAAGGTCATGTTTATTGCTACAGCGAATAATATTGGTGCAATCAGCCCTGCGTTGCGTGATCGGATGGAGCTCATTGAAGTGAGCGGCTATTTGATTGAAGAGAAGGCAGAGATCGCTGCACGTCATCTGCTCCCGAAACAATTGGAGGAGCATGGACTGAAGGCGGACGACCTGATGATTCCCCGTCAGTCGATTGAAAAGATTATTGAACGCTATACTCGTGAATCGGGTGTGCGGGAGTTGAATAAGAAACTCGCAAAAATTGTAAGACGGGTTGCAAAGAAGGTCGCTTTTGAGGAGGAATATAATAAAGAGCTTTCTCTTGAGGATATTCGTGAATATTTAGGCGTAGAAGAATATACACCTGAAAAATATCAGGGAAATGAATTTGCAGGTGTCGTAACCGGATTAGCCTGGACTGCTGTCGGCGGTGAGATTCTTTATGTAGAGTCAAGTCTAAGCAAAGGGAAAGGTCGTTTGACATTAACCGGGAATCTGGGTGATGTAATGAAAGAGTCGGCCATGATTGCTTTGGAATATCTGAAAGCTCATTCGGAAACACTTGGATTACGACCTGAGGTTTTTGATAATTGGAATATCCATATTCATGTTCCTGAAGGAGCGATCCCGAAAGATGGACCGTCGGCAGGAATTACGATGGCGACTTCGTTGGCATCTGCGTTTACTCAACGAAAGATCAAACGTAATTTAGCTATGACTGGTGAAATAACCCTTCGTGGCAAGGTGTTACCGGTGGGAGGGATCAAAGAAAAGATCCTTGCCGCTAAACGTGCCGGTATTCGGGAGATCATTCTGTCCGAGGAGAATAAACGGGATTTGGAAGAGATCAAGGATATTTACATTAAAGGTCTTAAATTTCACTTTGTGAACAATATTCTTGAAGTTCTGGATGCTGCACTTCTGAAGCAACGTGTAGATAATCCAATTCATGTTGGATTTCAGAGGAAGAAGGTGACCAAGAATGAGAATCTCAATGAAATTATTGAATAGCAAGTTATAAAATCCAGATAATAAAAAAGCAGGCTTCTCTTAAGAGAAACCTGCTTTTTTATTATCTACTTTCTGGCCATCATTAAAACAAAGATTCCTCCGAGTATTCCTAACAGATATAGTCCTTTCATCCCTATGTTTTTCTCTTTAAAGGT
>JAUZOB010000476.1 GCA_030706665.1 Bacteroidota bacterium | reverse complement strand
AACTCATTTTTTAGTACGGTCATCTCTTTGAAGCACAAACTTTATAGGAAGAGTATATTGCACAGGAACAACTTTCCCATTCTGTTTTCCCGGCTTCCATTTAGGCATGAGTTTCACAATTCGAACAGCTTCTTCATCACATTCGATTCCAATAGAACGGACTATCTTAATGTTTGAAATTTCACCTTTTGTATTTATAACAAAACTAATGACTTCTGTTCCTTCAATACCTTGTTTTTGTGCAGCGGCAGGATATCTTACATTCATTATTAAGAATCTAAGCAGTTGATCCGTTCCACCGGGGAATACAGGCATCTGATCAACTGCCAAATAAACTTTCTCTTTTTCCTTCTTAATTGTATCAGAAGAATCCCCATATCCACATACAGTAATCATATCGATAGCATTCTTCTTTTTATCCCTCGTTTTCTCAGCATTCTGAGACAACTGCTTTTTGTTCGGAACAAGTTCTGAAGTCATCTTTGCCGGCATACTACCTACATCTGAAGCATCAGTATTACGAGCATTGTTTAAAGCACTCCCATCAGCTTGTACATTCCCATTCCACAACTGCATGGCAGACTGAGGTAAGCTTTTTAAGGTTGATACCATTTTCATGTTACCTGCCTGCAAATGAAGCGATACCAGTAAACCTGCTGCAATCATGAGCCCTATAAATATGGGGACGATTGCATATTTGGATGATTTATTTTTTGAGATCATACGAATTCTGTTTTTAATGAGTGAATAGTTGAAATTGTTGGTAATCAAAAAACCATCTCCCGCCACCTGACTCAACAACAAAAGCTTATACCCGGAAGGACTAAAACCTTTATCCAATACAGCCTTGTCGGCCAGAAATTCATGGTTTTCACGCACAAGTCGGCGTATGAGCCATATAAAAGGATTGCACCATTGAAAAACAGTCAGCATTTCCAGGATCATAATATCCACCGAATGCTTTTGCTTTACATGCTCTGTTTCATGAATCAGGATGCGCTCCAGTTTTGAGGATTCATTGTTGTGTCCGGGAACAATGATATAACGGAAGAAAGAAAATGGAGAATTGATCTCACTACATTCCACTAAGGAAATAGTGTCTGTTCTTTGTCGTAAAACCGATTTGCGAATCAATTTGGTAAGTGCCGCAAGTCGATATACGAACAGGAATAGGAACAAAAGGACCCCCGAAAGATAAATGATGCCTGACAGACCATATTCAGACAAAATCATAGAGAACTTATCCGTATAGGCATGTGCATACACCGGTACCGTATCAAGGACTACCGAAAGAGTTGCATTTGCTTTCTCTCCACCCGAATAGACAGGGATTTTTACAAAGGGCATTATCAAAGAGAATGCGGCAGATGCCAACAGATACACTCTGTTAAATCTGAAATAGGTCTCTTTTCGTAAGAAAAGAATATAGATCAGTTATAATATCCCCAAACTGATTCCCGAGTACAGGATAAAGTGGAAATAAGTATTCATGTCTATTTTCTTTTATGTTT
>JAUZOB010000475.1 GCA_030706665.1 Bacteroidota bacterium | reverse complement strand
GAAATGACCGTACCAGTGGGTGGTATCCTGATATCCGGTAAATGATCCCAAGGATATACCAACTAATGAAATGATCCCTGTGATGATCAGAAGGATCCCGACCACTATTACAAAGATCTTTAGAAGAAATCCGATCCCAGAATGGGCGACTTCTCCCAATTGATCCATTTTTTCTCTGCCTTTTGTGTAAGCAGCCGAAGAACGGAATTTGTGATACTTATCTTTTACCTCGTTGTATTCGTCTTTTATTGATTTCTCAATATTTGTTATATTGATGTCTTCACCATGCATTTCAAGTTTTTGAGCGGTGGTCTTTGCACTGGGAACAACAACCCATAATAGAATATAAATGAGTATGACGGTTCCGCCAGAAAAGAAAAACCATGAAGAAGAGAATAGCACAAGCGCTGCAAATACAAGTCGTAAAATGACAGGATCAATGTTAAAATAGGCACCGAGCCCTCCGCAGACCCCACCGATTATTCGGTGATCAGGATCCCGATAAAGGCGCCGGTTCCGTTTGTGTGTCGTTTTTACTTCTTGCTGTTCTTCCTCCTCTTCTTCAAGAAAGTCTTCTGGCATTCCCATTACTGATATGACTTGGTCAACCATTTCGGTATTGACGACTTCGTCTCCGCTTTTCATCTTTTGAGTAAAGAGTTCAGCAATTCGGGATTCGATATCCTGGATTATTTCACGACTTTCGTCGTCTGCACTGAAATGCAGACTGACCTTATGAAGATATTCCTGAAGTTTTTCATATGCATCTTCATCAATGTGAAATACGGTACCGTTAATATTTATTGTTAATGTCTTTTTCATCGCTTAAAGAATTGAATTTGTTATTGCAGGTCTTATATGAAATCTTTATGCGTTTTTATATGATTAACTGCTATTACCAGGTCATCCCACGCAACTAAGAGCTCTTCCAGAGATTTGTGTCCATCATCGGTCAATTCATAATACTTTCTTGGTGGACCTTGTGTCGATTCTTCCCAGCGATATCCAAGTAATCCGGAATTTTTGAGCCGGGTTAGGAGAGGGTAGATTGTTCCTTCAACAACAATCATCTTTGCTTTCTTTAATTCTTCCAATATATCTGAGGCATAAGCCGATTGTTTGGATAATATTGAAAGGATGCAGAATTCTAAAACCCCTTTCCTCATTTGTGCCTTTGCATTTTCAGTTTTCATTTCTATTTCCCCTTTACGTATTCTTTTCCTGGGAGTTTAATTTATTTACATATAACACACTAAGCGGTGTCTCGTTAGAAGAATGGAATGAGAATTTAATATCATTTTCTCGATAAGTCTTATTCCATTTTTAAAGATAAATCATTTGTCCATTCTATATTGTCAAGCATCAATTCTTCAGGGTCAACCGGCTTGCTCATTTCTTCTCTGATTCGGGCAGCCGTAGAGGTAAAGAAATCATTTCTGATTTGAGTTTTCATGTTTGAATTCAGAGCGTTTACAACTTCCGGGTCAACCGGTTTGCTCATTTCTTCTCTGATTCGGGTAGCCGTAGAGGTAAAGAAAT
>JAUZOB010000474.1 GCA_030706665.1 Bacteroidota bacterium | reverse complement strand
TATAATCCTTAAGAAGTGAACAATTAAAGGATAAATGGTTTATTTAAACATCAGTTATCTGTATGGCTGCGTTTTTAATAAATGGGGAATAGATTAAACAATAATGGGATGTTAAAGAAAAAGAATTTTATCATGCTTGTGCTTCTAATTCTAATAGGAGCATTACTGTTTTATACAGGAAAAATATCACAAAAACCAAGAATAGAATTGTATCCCCCGGGAGTAGTTCCCGAAAGAATAATGCTGACTTGGAACGACAGCGTCTATAACACTCAAACCGTAACATGGAGAACAGATTCAACAGTTCATGTCGGATGTGCAGAGATTGCTCCTGCCGCAGAAAGTGCAGAAGAGATAACTGACATTAAAAGGATCACAGCACACACCCGAACATATAGCTCAGAAGTAAATACCGCCAACTATCATACAGCCAAGTTTACGGGATTAAAACCCGGTACTCAATATGTTTATCGCGTTGGAGACGGTAAGACCTGGAGCGAATGGTTCCAATTCACAACTGCAAATAAAGAAGCAAAGGACTTTTCGTTTCTTTATTACGGAGATGTTCAGGAAGGGATCAAACAGCATGGTTCGAGAGTTATTCGAAAAGGTTATGCTTCATGTCCGAATGCAGCCTTTATGCTTTTTGCAGGTGACATGGTTGATCATCCTTATGACAATGATTTCGGTGAATTCTTTTATGCAGGAGATTGGCTCTTTGCCTCAACTCCTATTATTGCCCTAGCCGGCAACCATGAATACAAGAGGAATGTGCCAGGAGGATTAGGTGACATCTGGAAATATCAATTCAACTTCCCTCAAAACGGACCTGAAGGATTAAAAAGCACCGTTTATTACATAGATTACCAAGGAGTACGCATCATAGTCCTCGATACAGAAGGGATGAAGCACCTCCCCGGAACATTCAACAAACAAAGCGAATGGCTGGAAAGTGTTTTGCGCAATAATCCAAATCAATGGACGATTGTAGCAATGCATCATCCTGTGTTTTCTAATAGTGGCGGAAGAGATAACCCAAGAGTAAGAAAGCATCTGAAACCCATCTTTGACAAATACAATGTCGATCTGGTCCTGGAAGGGCATGATCACTCATATGGAAGAACCGAATTCAAAGGTTCCGACGGACATGAAGGACCAGTTTATGTCATTACCAATGCCGGCCCAAAAATGTATGATTTAGGATTTACTCCACAAATGAAACGATTAGCATCCCGGACTCAACTCTATCAGGTAATTGATGTAACTCATAATTCCATTCATTTTTCATCCTACACTGCAACAGGCAAGCTATATGACGCTTTTATGCTGAATAAAGCAAGTAATGGGAAGAAGACTCTTGTGAATCAGATTCCGTCTAATGAACCCGAACGAGTCGGATTATCCAAACTTCTTCGTGACCGCTTTTCAAAAAAGCAAATAGAGGAATACAACAAAAAGGTAAAAGAGCGCACAGGGAAGGATTAATGCTAAGGTTATAATATCAAAAATCAGATAGCTCAGAAGGGAGGACTAAATAGTTCCTCCCTTTTTATTACCCCTCT
>JAUZOB010000473.1 GCA_030706665.1 Bacteroidota bacterium | reverse complement strand
GTCCAGGCAGTTTCTGCCAAAGCCATTATTCGTGGGAACGCCTGAAATTGCAATCTGGTAAAATTTGGAATCTGTTCTGACCAGAAGCAAGCTTGCACACCCAAAAGATGTTTTGCATCCTCAGTTGTAAAATCGGCAGGACATGGTTCGTAGTCATAAACTTTCTGAAGCGGAGTCTCAAGGTTTTCAGCACTGAGATAATATTGAAAATCGGGAGACATAATCAGATCATTCCCATTCTTTACTGCCTGATAAGGAGCTTTAGGAGCCCAATTTCTCCACCACATTACTGTCGCTTCTTTTGTCAGACCTCCTTCGGTAATTTCATCCCATCCCAGTAGCTTCTTTCCTTTGGAATGTAAGAATGCTTCGATCTGTCGGTTGAAATCACTCTGAAGTTCATGCTCGTCTTTTAACCCCTTTTTCTGAATTGAAGACTGACAGAGAGGACATTTCTTCCATGAATCGACATTCACTTCATCGCCTCCGATGTGAATATACGGTGCGGGGAAAATAGATGCAATCTCTGTCAGAACATTCTTCATGAATTCATAAGTAGTTTCTTTTGACGGGCATGCCGGAAAGGAGAATAAGGATCCCCACCCGGCCTCTTTCGTACAGGAAAGCTCAGGATATAAATCAACAGCAGCTTTAAAATGACCGGGCATGTCAACTTCCGGGATAATCGTAATGCACCTCTCGGAGGCATAACGAACCAGGTCACGCAATTGATCCTGTGTGTAATATCCTCCGTACATCTTCTTCCCGGCAATCATCTTATAATTCTTTTCGGGAATGGTATATGTGGGATCCTCTTTTGCCCTATTGAGACAATCGTTATCCTGAGTGTTGTGTTCCCGCCAGGCTCCTTTTTCCGTAAGCAACGGATACTTTTTGATCTCAACACGCCAGCCCTGATCATCTGTAAGGTGTAAATGCAACGTGTTCAACTTATACAGAGCCATATAGTCTATAAAAGTTTTGATCTCTTCCAGGGTCTGAAAATGACGGGATACGTCTAACATCAATCCTCGCCATGCAAATCGGGGATAATCTTCGATCGTAAGATTCGGAAGAGAAGGAAGCGTCGCTTTCTCCGAAGCCTTCACTCTGAGTGGCAGTAATTGTCGAATGGTTTGTACAGCATAGAAAAAACCGACTGAACCTGTTGCTTCTAAAACAACATTTTGACTTTTGATACTTAAGCGGTATCCTTCTGTCGGCAGATCTTTCACCTCTTTGAAAAAGATATAATTCTTCCCGGCATTACCTGGAACACCTGAAATTACTTTACCTTTTTCTGCTTTTCCAAATAGTAAAGCGGATAACACCCCGGCAGAATGTTTGGAATCGTTCGTTGAACAATAAATACGGGTGCTTTTGTTAATCTGAAATTCCCCTTCCGTAAGCTGCATCTTGGCAGGTACCGGGATCAATGCTATTTTTTGACACTGTCCATGAAAGGACATGGTCATAATAGCACAGAGACAAAGGGCAAAATAATAAAGTTTGTTCATTGGTTAGAAAAATGGTTATATGACTATCTGGTTTTCAGATACAAAATAAAACAAAATACATCAAAGTATGAAGCAGTATCCTGAATTATCCTGAACCTTTT
>JAUZOB010000472.1 GCA_030706665.1 Bacteroidota bacterium | reverse complement strand
CTACACTGGGTTTTTCAGCAATACAAAGTTTCACGTTCAGCTGCTTTTTGATGAAAGTACAAAGATACGATTTGAATTGATGAATCGTTTATCCTTCTTCCCTTCCAGAGAACAAAGACTATCAGATCTGCTTAGGCTGAACCCGTTTCAGTTTCTCAATAAACTGAAATCTTTCTCATTGATTCGTCAGGCAATTCATCACTCTGTGTAATCCGACTCGCTGTGACCCTAATGTTTTGATGCATCGAAGTCGCCCATTCCATATTCTTCCGGTGAACTCATCTGCAGAGTTAAAGAGCATGCTTCCGGTTGTATAACTGCAGTTCCGCGATAACCTTCCGATCTGGTTATTGGATCTTCTCTGACAACCCTTCAAAATCAACCACTCGGAAAGATGCAACCTGTAGAATTAGGCTTCATCACTATTTAATCGTTGCCATTAACAAGAAGTCATTTCATCAATTAATCCGAAGAATCAATTCCCTTCTGTAGCAGGATTTCAAAACATTCCCGTAACTTTACCGAAAATCTTTCTGTAAGTATTCATATGGCAGCAATAGGAAAAAACAACACATTGGAAGTCGTCAGAATGGTTGACTTCGGAGCATATCTTGACGGAGAAGAGCTCGGCGAGATTTTAATGCCCCAAAAGTATCTTCCACAGGACTGTAAGCCTGGCGATCAAGTGGACGTTTTTGTATACCTTGATTCAGAAGACCGTCTTGTTGCAACTACAGAAAAGCCTTATGCAATGGTAGGTGAATTTGCATCCCTCAAAGTTGTCTCGGTGAATACTGTTGGCGCATTCCTTGATTGGGGTTTACTGAAAGATCTTTTGGTTCCTTATCGGGAGCAAAAACAAAAGATGGAAGTGGACCGCTATTATTTGGTCTATATCTATCTCGATCACGAGAGTAAACGTATTGTAGCTTCTGCAAAAATCGAGAAACATGTTGACAATGTTCTGCCGGATTATGAGGAAGGACAAGAGGTTGATCTCATTATTTGCAACCCGACCGAACTCGGCTATAAAGCAATCATCAACAATGCTCATTTTGGCATGCTTTATAACAATGAGGTTTTTACGACTCTGCGGAGAGGTCAACATCTAAAAGGGTATATCAAGAAGATTCGTGAAGATGAAAAGATTGACCTTACTCTTCATAAACCAGGATATGAGAAAGTAGAAGATTTTACAGAGACCATTGTTGAGAAATTAAAAAATAGCGGAGGATTTATTCCCGTAAACGATAAAACCCCTTCCGATACAATCTATGGGCTTTTTGGGGTCAGCAAGAAAACATTTAAAAAAGCGATCGGGGCCCTTTACAAAAACAGAGTCATTACCATCGAAGAAAACGGGATCCGCCTTTGCTAAGTAATTTGATTCTTCGTCCATCCAAATGATCAATCAGCGTGAAAATATTTGCCATATTGAGCTGATTTACCGGTATAACTGCCGGATATTAAAGACACGTGATGAACATTCACGCATTTCTAATTGAAGTATCTATTGTCGCACTTACCCTGCAATTCTATATTTTGAATAATGAGAAATTGAAGGAAGAATAATCCGTTTGATGAGATAGAACAGCAAATGCATCATGAAAACGCTTTTGAATTCTTCTGTAGAAAGATGACACATCGTAAAGCAGTCCCGATATTTTCTGAT
>JAUZOB010000471.1 GCA_030706665.1 Bacteroidota bacterium | reverse complement strand
ACTATAACTGCAATTAGTACTTAAATACTCATGCACTACCTGCCTTTTAAATTCGTCCGTGTAAAAGTTTACTTTCCTTTTCATAATCCTGTCTTTTATTTACTTTTCTTGTAAACCTATTTCAGGACAAGACAGTGGGGATTCATACACTCAGGCTTGTCTTAAAATAAACCGATTTTCACATGCAACGCATAGTAATCGGCGTTCTCGCCTCACCCGTCTTTCTATAAAACCTGTCAAACTAAAAAAGTGAAGCATTAATCATCGGGAGAGGCAGATTCCAGGAACTTTCCAAGCGAACTTACAGAATCGGGTATGATTAATTAAATTAGAAGAAACGCCCTCACATCTCTCTCAACGAGTAATATTTAATTTTTTTTCTCAATTTTTGAGGGCACAAAACTCAACACCAATGGATTTACTAATAGGAATAGATTTAGGCGGCACGTCAATCAAATCGGCTCTGATTGACAGAGAGGGCAATATTATCTTACATCGGGAACGTCCTTCGGGCGCTAAAATATCAAGAGAAGCGATTATTCAAAACATCGGAGAGGCCATCAGTGAGTTAAATCACGCCTTGGATAATCAAAAAGACAAAATCATTGGCATCGGGATCGGTACTCCCGGAGTGATCGAAGACAATTTTATTCTTGGCGGAGCAGAAAATCTTGCAGGATGGGAAGGGTTCAATCTGGCAGAGGCATTGAAATCATATTCCGATTTACCCATTTATATAGAAAATGATGCCAACCTGATGGGACTGGGAGAAGCTACTTTCGGAATAGCCAGAGGCATGACCGATGTTATTTTTCTTACCGTGGGAACAGGGATCGGGGGAGCAATGCTCCTTAATGGTAAATTATACAGCGGTTACCGCAACCGGGGTTCGGAAATCGGGCATTTCCCCATCAATTCAGAGGGACGTATGTGTAATTGCGGCATGCGGGGATGCCTTGAAGCACATGCTTCAACCACTGCACTCATTACGGATTACCTTGAATTAGCAGAAAAAAACGGCATTGATATTTCAGCTGAAGATATCAACGGCAAATATATTACCGAGAAATACTTCTCGGGCGAACCTACAGCACTTGAAGCATTCAATCTTCATTTCGAATATCTGTCAAGAGGGATCAGCGGTCTAATTAATGTTTTCAGTCCTCAATTAATTGTAATTGGCGGTGGTATTTCAGAAGCAGGATCTTTCTATATTGAAGAAATCGCGAAACGGGTAGATCGATATGCCTTAAAATCGTGTTCCGAATTAACAAAGATCGAAAGAGCTACCCTGGGGAATAAGGCCGGCTGTCTGGGCGCTGCCGCACTGGTCCTTTCGAACCTATAAGCTATATACATTCAGACAAATGCTCTAAATCCAAGGGGCATTCAACTGACAAGAATCGATCAAATTCTCGTTAGTTTTCACAATTAACAGATTTGAAGGCAATGATTCTTTTTCAAACAGGGGAAAGCTTAGGTCTATAAAAAAGAGGGAAGTCAAATCTATGACTTCCCTCTTTAGAGCTTCACTTAAGCAACTGATTTTTATTTCCTCAGCCAATAGAACCCATCCATATCTGACAAGACATAGCATTCTCAAATATCATCTACATCAACAACTTTCATTTCGATTTATCATCCTTTTTATCTTCATCTAATTTGTCGTTGTACTTATTTATTTTATCAAGTGTCTTCTTGGGAATT
>JAUZOB010000470.1 GCA_030706665.1 Bacteroidota bacterium | reverse complement strand
TCCGTCTTTCCAATGGGAAAACTGTTCCGGTGGCGGTGGAATAAAAGACTATGGAGCGTTGCAATATGCATCCAAAATACAGGATCAGGATACCTATTTCCCAATTAATGCCCGAAGAGCTTTTTATGATTCATCCTTCATCTTACATCCAATGCAATTGGCTTGTATCGTTGGTTCTTCAGGAGCAGGTCAGCTTACCGGTTCTGTTTATGAATTCAGATCTTCTTCATTGGGAGCGCCTTATTGGCATCCGGATGCTCCGAATGGTGGGAATGGCGGACCTATATGGACAGATCAACATAAGGAGGATATAAAAAGAGAGGTTTCGACTTATAAAGAACGAATCCGGCCTTTGGTGAGAAATGCGAATCTCTATCATGTTTTCCCCAGACCTGACGATATAGTGTGGGATGGGGTAGAGTATTATGATCCGTCAACCCTGAAAGGAGTAGTCTATATCTTTAAACCGAATAGCCCTGTTAACTCTCAACAGATTAAGCTTAAGGGACTAAGTCCGAAGTGTAAGTATAAAATTACTTTTGAGGATGGGACTAATCCATCAACTGTTTTGTCAGGAGCGGCTTTAATGGATGCAGGGATTAACATTTCTTTGAACGGAACCTTCGTTTCAGAATTAATGTTTATTGAGATGAAACGTTAAGTTCTGAGTCTTATTGTACAAATAATAAAAGATTACCCCAGAAATGAATTTATTGCAACATTTCTGGGGTATAATTTATCTAAACTCTTGGTGCAGAAATCATTCCTTGATTCTCTTTTTTATTTTATTCCATGCTGTTTCAGAAGTCAGAGCTAAGAACATTTTGGCTCTTAAAATGCCTTGATGGATTTTTTCACATTCTTTAAAAAGAATCTCATTTTCTTTTGATTTAATCCAATTATCAAATTGATCAACATCTTCTCCATCAAGTTCATTTTGAAGCCGACTACTCACCAATTCCCAGAAATGTTCTTTTTCATTCATACAGGAGTCCCCTTATCTGCATCCAATGCACTTCCAGAGTTACTATTCCAACCATCCATGGTAATTTCAGCAAAGCTCGAAATATTCATTTTCCTTTCTTTAATTGTGGAGGTAGCTGAGATACGTTTTTAAATCGACACGTTAAAATTATACTCCTATTATCTTTATCTATAAAAGGTTACAATGTTGTTGTGACTTTTTTAGTGGACAATGGTGATATATTATAGCTCTTTTATCATTTCCGCAAATGATTTTGTAATATATCCCTTTGTCGCAATTGAAGGATCTTGTTTATAAAGAGGGTCGATTGGTAAGTATGGAATGTTTTGTATTGACTTACGTTTAATCTGTTCAATTACTTCTGAAGATGCACCCTTTTGTTTGGCTTGAACTATTGATTGTTTTGTCTCAGAAACACATAAAATCAATTTTAATCGGGCAACAAGCATATCTATATATTTCTGAGGGGGAACAGGTAAAGAGAAATTAGGTTTCCAATCTTTTGCTAATTTTATTTCTGATGTTTTGGATAAGATCTTTCTTAATCGCGTGTTATATGCAGATGTGCCAAAATCGGAAGGACAGGGTAATGCTTTAAAGCATCCATTTTCGCATGCATTGTACAATTCAACCATCGTCTCTGCATTTGAGGGACCAAAGACTCCCGTGCAAAACTCCTTTTCTATTTTATCAAGTGAAGAATTAGGATTCCATAATTTTTGAGCACCCACATA
>JAUZOB010000047.1 GCA_030706665.1 Bacteroidota bacterium | reverse complement strand
TCTTTATCAAATAAAGTTACTGCATAATCCCTGGTACTTGTGATATTCCCTTTGTGTTGTGCTTTTGCTGAAAGCAAAGAGAGTAGGAATGCCAACATAAAGGCCAGATAATAGATGATTCTCATGCGAAATGGTTGTTATATGGTTTGTGACCAAAAATAGAAATAAATAGTTTCTCCCAAAATGATAAAAGAACAGGATTTACACTGATTCTCTTTATTCATTTCTTTCGCACAAGGATATTGAGGACGGGGTGTGTTTTGGGTTTACTGATTGCAGGGGTCTGCTTGGTTTATTTTGTTTTTAAAAGATTCTGAAGTTTATACATCTCGTCACGTAACCGGGCTGCTTCAATAAAGTCGAGCTCTGATGCTGCTTTTTCCATTTGCTTTTTTGTATTGGCTATCGCTTCTTCCATTGCATGTCTGTTCATATAATGAACAACGGGATCGGCTGCAATATCCGGATTTTCCTGTTCGATATAAACTTTGGGTTTTTTGAAGTCCCTTCCTTCTGCTTTCGCTTTACGGCTTTCGGTACCGATTATCTCACGGGATGCTTTAATGATTGGTTGAGGTGTAAGCCCATTCTCTTCATTATAGGCCATCTGTTTGGCTCTTCTATAATTCGTCGAATCGATAGTCTTCTGCATAGAGTTCGTAATCTTGTCGGCATACATGATTACCATTCCGTTGATGTTACGTGCGGCACGGCCGGCTGTCTGTGTCAGTGAACGTTCAGAACGAAGGAATCCTTCTTTGTCCGCATCCAGAATGGCCACCAGTGATACTTCCGGTAAATCCAGCCCTTCTCTTAACAGGTTAATTCCAACCAGTACATCAAATTCACCTTTTCGCAGGTTTTCAAGAATCTCAATACGGTCAAGTGTGTCGACATCCGAATGAATGTAAGTGCATTTTACCCCCATTCGGGTCAGATATTTGGTTAACTCCTCTGCCATTCTTTTGGTCAGGGTTGTAACCAAGACTCTTTCTTTCCGGTTAACCCGGATGTCGATTTCGTTCATGAGATCATCTATCTGGTTTTCGCTGGGACGTACATCGATGATCGGATCTAAGAGCCCGGTAGGGCGAATAACTTGTTCAACTACGGTTCCTTCACTTTTTTGAATTTCATAATCAGAAGGAGTCGCACTCACGAAGACAACTTGGTTAACGATCTCTTCGAATTCTTCAAATTTAAGAGGTCGGTTGTCAATGGCGGCTGGAAGACGAAATCCATATTCAACCAATACTGATTTCCGGGAGTGGTCACCTCCGAACATTGCTTTGACCTGAGGCAATGTGACGTGACTTTCGTCAATTACGACAAGAAAATCATCGGGGAAGTAATCTACGAGACAGAAAGGTCGGCTTCCCGGTAGTCTTCCGTCAAAGTAGCGAGAGTAGTTCTCAATGCCGGGACAATATCCAAGCTCCCGCATCATCTCCATATCGTAGGTAACTCTTTCTTCTATGCGTTTTGCCTCGAGAGGCTTCCCTGATTCTTTAAAGAAAGCGATTTGTTTTACAAGATCATCCTGAATCTCACGGATAGCCCTTTTTAGCCGGTCCGGTGTCGTAACAAAGATGTTGGCCGGATAGATGATCGCCTGATCACAAATATCAATGCGGTGACCTGATTCAGGATCGAATGTATAAATTTCTTCGATTTCGTCTCCCCAGAAGATAATCCGGTAAGCGATATCAGCATAAGCAGGGAATATATCAACCGTATCTCCTTTTACCCTGAAGTTTCCTCTTTGAAGTTCAACTTCATTGCGGGAATAAAGACCGTCAACGAACTTACGAAGAAGAACATTCCTACTGATGGTCATGTTCTTGTAAACATGTACCATATTTGCATGAAAGTCTTCGGGGTTACCGATTCCATAAAGACAGGAAACGGAAGAAACGACCACAACATCGCGCCTTCCAGAAAGTAGTGCGGAAGTTGCACTTAAGCGGAGCTTCTCTATCTCCTGATTAATTGAAAGGTCTTTCTCAATAAAGGTGTCTGTAACCGGGAGATAAGCCTCGGGTTGGTAATAATCGTAATAGGATACAAAGTATTCAACTTTATTTTCCGGAAAGAACTGCTTCATTTCACTATAAAGCTGGGCAGCCAATGTCTTATTATGGCTTAGGATCAGGGTTGGTCGTTGAACTTTCTCAATGACGTTGGCCATTGTAAATGTTTTACCCGAACCGGTAACACCCAGTAGTGTTTGGGCAGGAACGCCTCTTTCAATTCCTTCCGCCAGTTGTCTGATTGCTTCAGGTTGATCTCCGGTAGGCTGATATTCCGAAGTTATTTTGAAATCCATTACGTTGAATTTTAACCGCAAAGATAATACATCCGGAGCATAGTTAGCTTAATGCTTATTTTTAAAGCTGTCACTGCGATTAACAACTCGTTCCTGAATCAGATTGTCAGTGGCATGTTAATTCCTTCCCAATAGGAGTGAGATTGTTCCATTCCAATCCCTCTTTGAAGTGTTCTTCGATTTTAAAAATCTGAAATTAAAAGACTTCTTCTCCGATCGTGATCTCGTAATATGGAGTTACATCTGTTGAAATCATATTTGCTGTCCGTGCAGCCTGAAGCCCTAATTTCCCATCCTCGAATACTTCACAGTATTCAGGTTGTACCCCTATCTGTTCTGCACATCTTAAGAAGGTTTCGGGATGTGGTTTGGGGTTTTTTATATCCTCAGCCCCAACCAGAATCTCGAAATACTGGCTTACGCCAACAGCTTCCAGTGTTTGCCATGCAATATCCCTGCTTCCGCCTGTCCCTACTGCCATCGGCAAAATGCCATAATACTTACGGATAATGGATACAACCGGTTCAATTGGACGTGTGTGAGGAATTGTTTTCATAAACGCATTCTCTTTTCTATATCCTAATTCTTCGGGATCGATGTTGGTACCAAAGATTTCATTCAATTTTTTAGCTGTAGGAATGAGAGGAATTCCTGCCAGTTCTATAAACAGATCTGTTGAAAAGTCTATCCCAAAATGTTTACAGGCATCTCTCCAGGCCCGATAATGTGCCGGCATAGTGTCGGCAATTGTCCCGTCCAAATCAAATATCAGCCCTTTGGCCTTAGGATTAATGTCAAGTTTCTTCATGATTCTTTTTATTATTAACTTGACCGCAAAATTACGAATAATGCTGTGGAGCTGGGGAGTTTCAGTAAAAAGCAAGTATAAATTAACAGATATTTAAATAGTTAAGTGTTAAGCATGGATATTAAACTACTTACGTTTATGCTCTGCCAGTGGGGGCTGTTCCTTGGCCTTGCCTTGGTGTTATTTGCATGGGCAGAGAAAAAGAGACAATTAGGGAATATCGGGATGATATTGATCTTTGTTTTAGGACTTTTTGCTATCGTTACCAATTTGGCCGGAATGATTAAACCTGAAACAGATCAGGATAAATTGTTTATAATGATATTGTGGGGAATCGGATTGACAGGATTGGTATCGGCAATCGGCTTCTTTTTGCAATGGAAGAAACTAAAAGGAGCCTTCTGGGTTCAGGCGCTCGTGATCGGATTGGCTCTTTTATTCTTTTTTCAAATGAATAGAATGGGAGGGAAAGGCAATCAGAATACAATAAAACCTGTATCGAAGCAAGAAGTTGCTAAATAGATATCAGCCTGCCTGCGGACTGTCATTAATGATTGGATATTTCAAGGAAGCCGATAAGTTAGAAGAATTAAGATGTATTACTGGGCGGGGTATTTTAATTGTATATCCCAACCGGTAACCTTTGTGTCATATTCAAATTGCAAAAGAATCTTTGTTGTTATAAAATAAAAGGGTGCTTCAGAAAAAACTGAGCACCCTTTTGATGAAAATATATCAATTCTTTTCGTGACTATTTCAATGTAGCCAATGTATCTTTTAGCCTTTTCAGAGCTTCTACAAGATCGGCTTCTGATGCAGCATATGAAATACGGATACAATTGGGGGCACCGAATGCGGCACCTGTAACGCAGCCTATGTAAGCTTTGTTGAGCAGATACATGCAAAGATCGGTTGTGTCTGTAATGACGTGTTCCCCGTCAGATTTGCCAATATAAGAAGTTACATCCGGGAAGAAATAAAATGCTCCGTCCGGAAGGGCCATCTTTAATCCGGGAATCTCTTTTAATAGTCCCAGAACAAGATTACGTCGTTTTTCGAATTCAGTAATCATTTTAGCAACTTCAGTATTGTCGGAGTTGATCGCAACTGCAGAAGCAATCTGTGCGACGGAGTTAGGTCCGGAGGTATATTGTCCCTGAAGTTTGTTGCAAGCTTTTGCAATCCATTTAGGAGCTGCAATATATCCGATACGGTAACCGGTCATTGCATACGCTTTAGATACCCCGTTTACTACAACAACTTGATCTTTAAGTTCGGGGAACTGACCTATTGATATGTGTTTGCAGCCATAGGTAATGTATTCATAGATCTCATCTGAGATAATGATGATGTTCGGATGTTTGGCGAAAACAGCTGCCAACGCTTTTAGTTCATCATATGTATATACGCTACCGGTAGGGTTGTTCGGGCTACTGAACAGGAATGCTCTCGTTTTAGGAGTAATCGCAGCTTCAAGTTGTTCCGGGGTAATCTTAAAGTTACTTTCAATCGTAGTATCGATAATTACATTCTTTCCTTCGGAAAGTTTAACTAACTCTACATAGGTCACCCAATATGGGGCGGGCACGATTACCTCATCACCTGGGTCGATGATTGACTGTAGAACGTTTGCTAAAGAATGTTTGGCGCCATTAGAAACCACAATTTGTTCAGGAGTGAAATCCAAACCATTGTCACGTTTAAGCTTCTTGACAATTGCTTCTTTAAGGACTGGATACCCGGGGACAGGTGAATAGTGTGAGAAGTTATCATCGATAGCTTTCTTTGCAGCTTCTTTGATAAAGTCAGGAGTATTGAAATCCGGCTCTCCAATACTCAGGCTAATCACATTGAATCCCTTTGCTTTCAATTCCCTGCTCTTCTGAGCCATTGCCAATGTTTCGGACTCAGAGAGTCTGGCAACTCGTTGTGAAACACGCTCCATGCTTTTTCTTTAAATTTTTAGATCCGTTTCTTAATGCAATTTTGAGAAAAATTTGATTATACTTGCAAGCATAACCAAGATGCAAGGTACTATATTTTCAGATATCAGCCTATGATAATCATTAGTGGGGATGAAAAGTTAACTCATTCTTTACTAAATGTTATAATTTTCTTCGAATTTTAATCTGAATGTAAGATATGTATTTTAATGAGTGGATTGTAATATTCCTGATCGCACTGATTCCCTCAGGACTACTTTTTTGGGCTTTCAGTTCAATGATCAAAGCCTTTATGAAGCGTGAGCACCAAATCAGAATACAAGAACAGCGGGCATTGAATGCCAAAGAAATGAATGCCGTAAGATTACAGGCATATGAAAGGTTGGTGTTATTTCTGGAACGGATGGCTCCGGATTCTCTTCTGATACGTGTAGGAGGCAATAATATTACTGCCCGACAATTACAGGAATCTCTTGTCGAAACGATTCGTGCCGAATATGAGCATAATTTCACTCAACAGCTTTATGTGTCCGAGAAGACCTGGATGCTGATACGTGCTGCACGGGAAAGCATGCTGCGGTTAATAAATACAGCTATGGATGAAATTCCTCCCCAATCGACCGGTAAAGAACTATCGCGGAAAGTGCTTGAACTTTATCTCGATGTTGAAGAATCTCCATTGCAGGTAGCAATAGAGGCATTGAAAAAGGATGTGAGAACACTTTTTTAATGAGTTCGGGGGGATTCTTCTTCAAACAGATGATAAGTTCGAACAGGACAGTCTAAACTATTATCATGATTGCCGGATAATCATGAATGTTTCCATAATTTACAACCATTTCTATAAAGTAAGATAACCTGCTAAAGTTGGGCAGGCATCATCCGACCTGATGATGAATTCAAGGCGGTTATGCAACTCAGAAAATCTTCAACATGTTGTTTCAATTGGAGGAACTCGTCAAAGCAGGAAGCAATATGAAATTTAGCATTGGGCAGTACTTTGATTAGTTCATCGCAACTCTTTTGCGGATGTGTCGGATCATCTTTCCATCCTATAATCAAGGTTGGTTTCGTCAGTAATGAAAGCACTTCTCTGTTAGGATAGTCTGATAAGGCGGCTCCTTGCAGGATTGGTGCATAGTATTCAGAACGAAGGCTGCACATCTGGTCGAGTACAGCTGATGTAGTACCAGGCTGACCTGCTTCGACAAATGCAACGGGGACGGGAGTCGAATTCAGCAAGCGGGGAAGAAATCTTAGCAGCCGACCTTGTTCTGCCAACTCTGTCATTCGAAGATAAGATCCGCATTGTACAGGCCTGTCTTCCCAAATTACAGGGGGCATGCATAGCACGACTGCTTCTACCCGGTCGGGGTATTGTACTGCTGTTTCAATTGCTGCGGCTGATCCCATTGAGAAGCCGGATGCAATAAAGCGATCGATCCCCAATTGATCCGCAAGTCCAATAATTGTAGATGGGAGTGAAGACCATTTATAATCATCCGAATTCAAGGTTCCTTCTGACATACCATGCCCCGGTGCATCAATCCTGATCACACGATAATTATCAAATCGACCATCAAAGCCGGCCAGTCCGATTGCCTGATCTACTTTCATGTTCATCATTAATCCGTGCATCCAGATTATCGGGAATCCCTTTCCTTGTTCGCAAATTGATAATTTTCTCCCGTTAACAGTGCAGAAATAGGCCTTCATTTGTTCTTATATGTTTAAATCTGTTGAGGATTTTAGTTGTTGAAAAAAGAGTTGGACTTGGCATCCATAAAAATGCATGACCGAAATCAACTGGCTCCTTTAATTTTCATAAATGCAGTCTGCTCTTTTATTCTCTTGTTAACCGAAAGAAATAGATTTATTTTACCCTGCAACTAACAAGCTTTTATCTTTTTAATCCGGTAGAATGATTCTGAAAAGAATAATCATCCGGCTGCACCGGAATTGTTTTATCAGCAGATGCTCTATCTTATTTATTTAAAAAGGTCTTCGTCCCGAATTAACATGAGAATTGCAGAGTGGGGAAGGATGATAAACTTTTCGTGGTTAAATTCAATTTCGTAACCATTTTTGCTCAAATAAACTGCCAAATCTCCTTCTTTAGCCTGAAGAGGTACATATTTGACTTCTTCTCTGGTCTCTTTCCATGATTCATCTGCTTCGCTTAATGCCGGAATTGGATACCCGGGGCCAACTTTAAGAATGTATCCTGATTGCAAACTCTCTTTTTCCTGAACTGTCGGAGGAAGATAAAGTCCGCTCTTGGTTTTACCGGATGGATTCTTCGGCTTAATCAAAACACGATCACCGATTAAAATGAATTTCTGTAAGTCTTTTTCTTCAATGACGAGCGACATAAAATCAAATTTTTACACTTCCGCAAAAATATAAAATATATCTATGCCCGAACCTTTTTGCATTCAAGCAATGTAATATTCACTTTCCCTGGCAATGTCCGATTTGTCAATAATGGGAGAATATTTCGAAAAGTAAGCCATATCCCCATAAAGGGACTTGTGTGACTGTTTTTTTCAGGATAAGTGCTTGCTCCGGTGATCACGAACAGTCGATAGATGAATTCTGGATGGCATTAGATGAAATTACTTTTTGTAAATAAGTAGTAGCTGTTCAGTTGTTAACGCAATAAAATGAGAGGATAGGTAAATAATTTCGTGTAAAATGAGAAGCAAACACTAAAATTGAAAATTCTGGTATTCCTTTTGTATAGTATGAAGAGGAAAAAGATCTCTATATTTTTATGAGGATCTGGATTTTATCGGGTTCAGATTTAAAATAACATTTTAACTGGAACGCATTTTATGCAATTACGTAGTATTCAAATATGAATTAACCGAATGAAGCTGTTCTGAGGGATGATTTTTTTAATAAACTAAATATTCATAAATAGAGAATTAAAAAAAGAATGGTTTAAGCCCTTGAAATGGTTACAAATCGTAGGATTTTTAATCGATGAGAATGAAAAGTGATTATATTGCATAAGAATTAAGAAACTAAAAAAGTGTGCTATGAAAAAGTATCTAATCATTATCCTTAGTTTATTGATTTTCGCCTCCTGTGAGAATAAGAAACAGAAGCGGGAAAACGAGCAGTTGACAGTACAAACCGGAGAGCTCTCTAAACAGGTTTCACAAAAAGACTCTATTATCACTGATGTTTTTAGCAATATGAACGAAATTGCCAGCAATCTGGAGGCAATCAGTGGTAAACAGAAAATAATCAATACAGCTGTAAAAGAAGGTGGAAAGTCTCAGGATGCAAGAAGTCGCATCAAAGAAAGCCTGATCGAAATCTCTAAATTGTTGGAAAAGAACAAAGCGACCATTAATGCTTTGAAGGCAAACAGTAAAAAGCTCAAAAATTCTAACATGATGAGTTCCGAAGAAATTGCTAAACTTGAAGCACTTGTTGAACAATTGAATAAACAAATAGCAGATAAAGATACTGAAATCACAGACTTAAAAGATAAGCTTGAAAAACTGAACATTAAAGTTGCAGCATTAACCTCTTCGATTGATACTCTTCAAACTCAGAAGAAAGAACTTCAAACTACTGTCGCAAGTAAGACCGAGCAACTGAATACTGCTTATTACATTGTAGGACAGGAAAAGGATCTTAAAGCAAAAAATATCATTTCGAAACAAGGCGGTTTTATTGGCATTGGCAGAAACGTTTCGTTAAAGAGCACTGCTGACTTGTCTGCTTTCATCCGGATTGATATTACAAAATTCAAAACACTGAAGATTGACCATAAGAAAATCAAAATTGTTAGTCATCATCCGGCTGGTTCATATCAGTTAACTCTTGATAAGAGAGGCTTCTGCGATGAAATCACCATTACCGAACCGGATAAATTCTGGCAGACTTCAAAATATCTTGTTGTTGTCTATAAATAAACAGAATATAATCTTTTCTTAAAATGGGGTGTACTAAAGGTGCTCCCCATTTTTTTCGCTCCAATATTCATGTTAATTTCTAACTTTGTATCCGCAAAAATCATCAACAAGCGAATTTAATGATGGATCTTAATGTTTTAACAGCCATATCGCCGATCGATGGAAGATATCGGGACAAGGTGGATGCATTGGGCGAATACTTTTCTGAATACGCCCTGATCAAGTATCGAGTATTTGTAGAAGTAGAGTATTTTATCGCATTGTGCGAAATTCCTCTGCCACAGTTAAAAGACTTTGACAAGGCAAAATATGCCCCTCTGAGAGAAATTTATCTTGAATTCTCTTACGACGATGCAGGCCGCATTAAAGAAATTGAAAAGATTACCAATCACGATGTAAAAGCCGTTGAGTATTTCCTGAAAGAGAAATTCGATGCAATGGGAATTCAGAATTACAAAGAATTTATCCATTTCGGGTTAACCTCACAGGATATCAATAATACTGCTGTTCCCTGCTCATTACGTGATGCCATTCACGATGTTTATTATCCGATGCTGGAAGAATTCATTCACAAGCTGGAAGAATTGGCAACCACATGGGACGAAATACCGATGTTGGCCCGTACACACGGACAACCTGCTTCTCCGACCCGTTTGGGAAAAGAGTTCCGTGTTTTCATCGAACGTATTAATGTCCAGGTCGAACAGCTGAAAGGGATTTCATGTTACGCTAAATTTGGAGGTGCTACCGGAAACTTCAACGCACACAGTGTTGCATTTCCGGAGATAGACTGGGTTGCTTTTGCAAATGAGTTCTGTCAAAAATCCCTTGGTTTGGAACGGTCACAGTTCACAACTCAAATTGCACATTACGACAACTATGGTGCGATATTCGACAGCCTGAAACGAATCAATACAATTCTACTTGATTTCAACAGGGATATGTGGACATATATCTCAATGGATTATTTCAAGCAGAAAATCAAAGCCGGAGAAGTCGGTTCATCTGCAATGCCTCATAAAGTGAATCCGATAGATTATGAAAATTCAGAAGGAAACCTCGGAATCGCAAATGCTTTATTTGAGCACCTGTCTCAGAAATTGCCGGTATCCCGCTTGCAACGCGACCTTACTGACTCAACCGTTCTTCGTACGATTGGTGTTCCACTCGGTCATACTATAATTTCACTGAAGTCTACCATGAAAGGATTGAATAAATTACTTATCAATCTGGATGCAATTCATCAGGATCTGGAAGACAACTGGAGCGTTGTGGCAGAAGGAATACAGACCATTCTTCGCAGTATTGGCTACCCGAATCCTTATGAAGCATTGAAGCAGTTAACAAGGACCAACCGTAAGATTGATAAAGATACAATTCAAGAATTTATTGACACATTAGAAGTTAGTGATGAGGTTAAAGCTCGTCTGAAAAATATAACTCCGCATAATTATACCGGTATTTAATCCTGTATTAAATAATTTCCGATTCATTGCATTCAGGCTGTAAGGTTATTACATTTACAGCCTGAATGTTTTAAAATCAACGCATGAGAGAAATTTTCAAAGTTCTTAAAAGGTTTATTCCTCCCTATAAAGCGGACCTGATCCTTAGTTTTATTTACAATATCCTGGCAGCTGTTTTTGGTATCTTCTCATTTGTAATGATGCAGCCTGTCCTTGAAATCCTTTTTACCCAGAATAAAGAAATAAAGACAAAACTGCCCTGGGAATTCAAGTTCGATGTCATCAAAAACAATTTTTATTACTTCGTTACCACACTAAAACTGGAACATGGTGCGGAAGCTGCATTGGTTTTAGTCGGTGCTATATTAGTGATCGCTGTATTCTTCAAGGTATTGTTTACCTACCTGGGGTCCTATCATAGTGTAAACATCCGAAACGGAGTAGTAAGGGATGTACGGACATTGATTTATAATAAAATTATCAGTCTTCCTGTCGGTTTTTTTAGTGAAGAACGAAAAGGAGATATCATGTCACGCACAACCGGTGATGTTCAGGAAGTGGAAAACTCAATCATGTCTTCCATCGATATGTTTTTGAAGAATCCAATTCTGATCCTCGCATCGCTGATAACCATGATCAGTTATAGTATTCAGATGACCCTCTTTGTTTTCATCCTTCTTCCTATTGCCGGAGGAATTATCGGCAAGATCGGGAAATCACTGAAGAAAACATCCCGAAGAGGTCAGGATAAGATGGGAGAATTGCTAAGTACAATTGAAGAAACTCTCTCCGGCTTGCGTATCGTGAAAGCGTTTAATGCCGAACACAAAATGTCTGAGCGTTATGGACGCGAGAACAACGATTACCGCCGGATCATGAATAGCTTGATGCGTAGGAGAGTATTGGCTCATCCTGTAAGTGAATTTCTCGGTACTTTGGTAATCGTCATTGTACTATGGTATGGAGGACGGCTCATCCTGCATGCGCACAGCCAACTTACACCATCGGGATTCATTGCATATATGGTTGTTTTCTATTCCATTATCAATCCGGCCAAAGCATTTACCCAGGCATTTTACGATATTCAGAAAGGACTTGCTGCAATGAACCGAATTGATATGATTCTGGATGCAAAGTCCGATATTGAAGATAAAGAAAACCCTGTACCGGTTGAGAAATTTGAACAGGCTATCCGCTACAATAAAATCAACTTTGCATATCAGAAAGACGATGTGCTGAAAGATATCGAAGTTGAAATTCCAAAAGGAAAGACAGTCGCGTTGGTCGGGCAATCAGGTTCGGGAAAAACTACCTTTGCCGATCTTTTACCTCGCTTCTATGATGTGCGCAAAGGAAGCATTACCATCGACGGTGTTGATATCCGCGATATGAAGATGTACGATTTGCGCAATCTGATGGGAATCGTGAATCAGGAACCGATCCTTTTCAACGACACTTTTTTCAACAATATTGCTTTCGGAATAGACGACGTAACAATGGAACAGGTTGTGGAAGCTGCTAAAGTGGCCAATGCACATGATTTCATCTCTGCTACCGAACATGGCTATTATTCAAATATCGGTGACCGGGGAAGTAAATTATCAGGCGGACAAAGACAAAGAATCTCTATTGCCCGTGCAGTGCTTAAGAATCCACCGATCATGATCCTCGATGAGGCTACCTCTGCTCTTGATACAGAGTCTGAAAAACTGGTGCAGGAAGCATTGGAGAAATTGATGCAAAACAGAACCTCCATTGTCATCGCTCATCGACTCTCTACGATTCGAAATGCCGATCTGATCTGTGTTTTTCATGAAGGTGAAATTAAAGAACGGGGTACGCATGAAGAACTAATGGAGCTGGAGGGCATTTACCACAAACTCTGTCAGATGCAAAGTTTCGCCTAAACGATTCTTATTGATGCGACAATGGCTTGCTCTCATCGCTTCTCTGATTGGTTATATCTGCCTCCCGGTCTGGTGCACTGGGAGGTAAATACATTGATTGTCGGAACGTTTAATCCGGAATGGGACGTGAATAATTACGCATCCTGGTTTTATGGAAGAACCGACAACAATTATTTCTGGGAAGTACTTCCTGCAATCTATCACTCGCCTTCGTTACGGAAACCCTATAATACCGGGGAATGGATCTCTTTCTGTGAAAAAAACGGAATCGCACTTACCGATCTGATTTATTCTATAGACGATGCTGATGAGCAAAATGAATCACATCGTAAAATTATCGGGGGAAATCATTTTAGCGATTCTGCCCTGATCGGTAATTTCAAAAAAATCACTTGGACCTCGATCGTTGAAATACTTCGACAACGACCCTCTATTCATCATGTTTATCTCACCCGTAGCGCAAGCGGAATATGGGCAAGGAAATGGAACGTCGTCGAAGAATATTGTAAACAACAAGGCATAACGTGCAATACCCTACTTACTCCTTCGGGGAATGCCCGTTTTCAGTATACCAAAGAGATGAAGCAATTATATCCTGCTTTAGGAAACTTCATCGAAGCCATGTGGAAACAGAAATGGCATAGTCTGAAGGATTATTCATAGGAAAAGCCATTTTATCTGTTTTGTCGAAATTGACGGGAGCGATACATGTTTTATCAATTCCCGTGATTTTTAGGTGTAGATGGTCTAAAGAGGATCTTAAGTATTCAGATTGCCGAAGTTCAATAAATATTCCAGAAGCTTTTATTCTTATTTTCAATCCAAATAAAATACAAATGGATCGGCAGATGAAAGGCAGGCAGCAGCTACCGGCTTTCTCATCATATTTTGGCTGCCATGCTTATTGAAATATTGGAGTAACAGTATATCCTGCTTTCCTCAAAAGACTGATAACCCCTTTTTCTCCATAGAGATGACCGGCTCCAAAAGCAAAAAAGGTCGATTTCTCTGAAGCAATCTTTCCGATCCGGGAAATCCAGTTTGCATTTCGTTTGTTGATGATCATTTCATTGAATTCCACCATGGATTCACCGTTCTCTTTTCTCGACAGATTATATATTCCGGCAATATCCTGTTTCTGATAAAGCGAATACATCGTATTTAATTCCCCAATACCGCAATCCTTATTTTCCCCTTTTATCAGGTCTTTGATCCACTCCATTTGTAAATCAAGAGGGATATTTCCCAAGGCTTCGAACTGCTCTTTGAACGTTTCAAGGCCGATTAAATTTCGATTCAGTTTCTTATTCTCATCCATCATCACATATTCTACTGCGGTATATGAATATTTCTGCATCATTTTATTCAACATTACCGAAAGTATAAACATGGGTTTTAACCTGTTCATTGAATTGAGATCAATCTGAAAGGAGTCGGTCATTAGTGCTGTTAGCTTTTTATATTCTTCCGGGGTCAGATAATCCTTGATAGTTTTTTGGTCCGGAAGAATCTGTGTTGGTAAGAGACCTTGCACTTCGGTCGGGTTAATATGTTCAAGATCCAATTCCAGACAGGTTTGTTCACAGGAAACAAATTTTTGTTTGAATTTCTCAGGGAATACTACAGCAGTCTTGGGCAACATATGTATAGTTCCAAAAAGGTATGATGATTTGATTAATCCGTTTCCGCTTACTTCCCATAGCAACGTGTTTTCCTGTGCTTTCCCGAAAAATGAGATAAGAAATAAAAGAAGGAATAAGATAAGAGCTTTGGAATTGAGAGATCTGTGTGATTTCATGATTCTTCTGTCTGTTGAACGAATGAAAATTTTATCCGAAGGTAATACCTTTTAGATAATGATTATATAACTAATATTGAAATATATTATTGATGTTAATACTTTTTTCAATAGCGGTTTCGGGAAATATTTATCTAATTCAGGACGGATGTAGCGTTAGTGTCACGTAACTCTTCCTTTACTATTTCTATACCGTCCAGGTAGTGGAACGGTAAAGGAAGGGTAGTCCAACGGTAGTGCAATAAAGGGTGTGCTTTACTAAAATTAGTATACACATTTATGTGTCTTTACCAGATAGTGGTTGTTGTGAGTCGCCAGGCTAAATTGAACCTTGTTGATAAATTATGGGGTTGTTCCCCAAGATGAATGGTTACACGATTTTTAATATAAAAGTCAGCTGCCTTTTAAAATATAATCAACTAATTTAAAGTTTTTTGCGTTTAAAATGCATCCGTATTTCTCTTATGAGATGAAAAATGTTTATTAAGATATACAAAAGAGGCTGGTTTTAATTTAGATTCTTCACCCAATTACTTAGGTCTTGTTAGATCCTTTTCGCCGGTCATTTTCTTCAATTGGAAGCATATCCGATCCTATTTGTCTATTGTTATTTGTATATCTTGTAAGGGTAGGGTACCTTCGTGATATAAATAATTAAAGCTGATGAAACACGATAGTAAATGCATTTGTCCCTACTGGG
>JAUZOB010000469.1 GCA_030706665.1 Bacteroidota bacterium | reverse complement strand
TATTCTTCTAGTGATGCTTTCTTACCGGGTAATTATGCTGCATTATACAGTGAGTATTTTACAAACCAATCCATGCAATATGAGGATAATCCGATTGATAAAGAAACTATTTATCAAAGCCGTGATGATCAAGGTCAATTATGGGACTTGGAATTAGCAGAGAACGGTTATAAGGTAGGGACTTGTCCTTCTCAGGAGTTAGTGGATGCATTTGAAACTACCGATGGACAGCCAATTCTTAACCTTGCTAGTCCTTATGCAGACGAAAAGCATACAAATCCTAATTATAATACAAACAATAAAGTGTATGATTCCAATAATCCATATGAGAATAGAGATCCACGATTTTATGCGGATATCTATTTTAATGGATCCCAAAGAAAGGCTTACTGGAAAAATGCTGATGTAAAAGGGAATTATGCCAGAGTCATTGAGACTTATAAAAAAGCTCCTTATTTGGGAATTGACACGACAAATACCTTAAGGCAACAAACATGGACCGGATATTATAATCGTAAATTCTTACATCCATACTGTGGAGATGATTATGGGGTTAGTGCACCTTGTTTTAAATTATTCCGTTTCGCAGAAGTCTACCTGAATTTTGCAGAAGCTGCAGCAATGACGGGTAAACATGACGATGAAGCAATTGCTGCTGTAAATGAGGTTCGAAAGAGAGTCGGAATGCCAGAAATTCCAACAGGTATTGAGCATAGTGAATTAATCCTTCGAATTAAAAACGAGCGAAGAGTTGAATTAGCATTAGAGGGACATCGTTTTTTTGATGTACGTCGTTGGTCTAAACCTAACGGGGATCTCTCAAGTACGGATAAATGGGTCGGTGCAATGGAAATTACCAAGAATGCAGATGGTACTTTTTCATATTTACGTCGACCGGTAACGCCTGTTGAACGTCAATGCTATACCAATAAATATCTGAAACTTCCTTTGTGGTATGTAGAAGCAAATCTGATGGAAAGTCTGACCGGGGAAAGATGGCAAAATCCTGGATGGTGATGGTAAATAGATTTTAATTGGTTAAAAGATTAAGAAAATGATACATAAAATAACTATAAAAATATCATTGCTGCTGTCGTTTTTGTTTATTATTCTCTTCGGAACGACGCTGAATGCACAAGAGGCTCCTTATCTTAAAGGAGGTGTACATGATAAAGACGGAAAACCATTGGCTAATGTCGTGGTGGCATCTGAAAATGGTAAAAACCGAACCTTTACAGATGCGAATGGTGAGTATACTTTAATTGTAAATGATAAGAGTAAACATATTGAATTTTCTTTCATTGGCTATAAAAGTAAAAAGGTAGCAGTAGAAAAATCTGAAATGCTTGACGTCTCTTTAACACCTGATGTCAATAATTTGGATGAAGTTGTTGAGTTAGGATATTCTTCGCAACGTAGAGGAGATTTGACCGGCGCTGTTTCTACAGTCAGCGGTGAAGAGTTGAAAAAATCTCCGGTAATGAATCTTTCAATGACTTTTGCAGGTCGGCTTGCTGGACTCTTTACAAGAGAATATTATTCTGAATTGTCTCGTACTGGTACTTCTCTTTATGTGCGAGGGCTTTCAACAAACAGGGATAAAGGACCCCTTGTCATCATTGATGGTATTTCTTCTTCGTATAATACAGGCGAAACATTGGAATACATTACTCCTTCTGAAATTGAATCGGTTACTATATTGAAGGATGCTTCGACTGAAGCTTTATATGGGATTCAAGGGGCTAATGGT
>JAUZOB010000468.1 GCA_030706665.1 Bacteroidota bacterium | reverse complement strand
TCTTTCCAATAGTTCTCCCCTTCCGGAGTAAGGTCTTTGGTCGCAGAGATGTAACCGATCGGGGCATCA
Organism: Bacteroidota bacterium; assembly: GCA_030706665.1. GTDB lineage: Bacteria > Bacteroidota > Bacteroidia > Bacteroidales > Prolixibacteraceae > JAUZOB01. The sequence continues at coordinate 1,689 of JAUZOB010000468.1, read as the reverse complement.
AACCAGACATAGAGTACCTTCCCGTCTGCTCCTTCAACCGGAACAGGAACCCCCCAATCAAGGTCGCGGGTCACAGCACGTGGGAAAAGCCCGCTGTCAAGCCATGATTTACACTGACCGTAAACATTCGCTTTCCACTCTTTGTGTCCTTCGAGAATCCACTCTTTAAGCCAGGGTTCATATTTATCCAATGGCAAAAACCAATGTTTTGTTTCTTTCAACACCGGCACATTCCCGCTAATCATTGAATGAGGATTTATCAGATCCGTAGCATTCAATGAAGTTCCGCAGCTTTCGCATTGATCTCCATAAGCTCCGTCTTTATGGCAATGAGGGCAGGTCCCGACAATATAACGGTCGGCCAGGAACTGATTGCACTCCTCGTCATAGTATTGTTCCGATACTTTCTCAATAAACTCACCCTGTTCGTAAAGTTTGGTAAAAAACTCAGAAGCAGTTTTAGAATGAGTCTCACTGGTCGTTCTGGAATAGATGTCGAAAGATATTCCGAATTTAGCAAATGAGTCTTTGATTATGTTATGATATTTATCGACAACATCCTGAGGGGTAATCCCTTCTTTCTTTGCTTTGAGAGTAATAGGAACTCCGTGTTCATCAGAGCCTCCGATCATAATTACTTCTTCACCTTTCAGACGAAGATAACGAACATAGATGTCGGCTGGCACATAGACTCCTGCCAGGTGCCCGATATGAACCGGCCCGTTGGCATAAGGAAGAGCCGTAGTTATTAAAGTACGTTTGAACTTTTTCATGTATCGAAAGCTGATTATCAGATTTTCAATTGAAGTTGCAAAGATAATAAGATATAAAAAATGGATTTGAATCCATTTTGTTTTTTTACTTTTGAATTCAAATTGTCTGTGATCCGTTGCAAACAGACATAAAAAAATTTCAAATTCATTAAAAAATGATTATTCCTTCATCTCTTTCAAAAGGTTCAACTATCGCAATCGTCTCACCTGCAGGATCAATTCCTCCCGAACATGTTCTCCCGGCTGTCGCTCTTTTACAATCATTAGGTTATACTGTAAATGTAGGAGAAAATGTCTTTGCCCAGGAATATAACTTTGCGGGAAGTGATAAACAACGCACAGAAGATCTTCAGAAAGCGCTTGACAATCCTGAAGTTTCAGCGATAATTTGTTCCCGCGGAGGATATGGAACGTTACGGACTCTTCAAAATATCAATTGGGAAGGTTACCTGAAGCATCCGAAATGGATCGTTGGATTTAGTGATATCACCATACTTCATTCTTACCTGCACCAAAAAGGAGTCAGTTCCATTCACGGAGCAATGACTCATTTCTTCCTTGAAGACAAGAAACCAACCGAAAGTTTTGACACAATGCATCAATGCCTGACAGGTGAAGGGAATTCTTATTCTTTTGAATCGAATCCGTTAAACCGGACTGGATTCGTGGATGCACCCATAATCGGAGGGAACCTGTCCCTTTTATACAGTCTCCGGGGAACTGCATATGATCTCGACACCAACGGAAAGATTCTTTTCATTGAAGATATTGGAGAATATCTGTACCACCTCGACCGGATGATGTTAAATTTCAAAGTGGGAGGGAAACTTGAAAACCTGGCAGGAATGATCGTAGGGCAGTTCAGCTCGATGAAAGATAACGACATTCCATTCGGGATGGACGTAAACGAGATTAT
>JAUZOB010000467.1 GCA_030706665.1 Bacteroidota bacterium | reverse complement strand
TTAGTATATATTTTTCTGGCAAAAGTCTTAGTTTTTACTAACACGACCCCATCAGATCCTTCATTACCATACACGTCTGTAGCAGATTTCTCAGTCAAAATAGTGACAGCTGCTATTGATTTAATTTCTAAGTTTTTTAAATCGCCTTTTTTGATTTTTACATTATCAACAAAAAATAAGGGATTTAGCCCAAGTTTAGGAGCTAATTTTAAGGCGTTTGTTGACACCGTTCCCCTCCGATCTCCTTACCAAAACTCCAAAACACTCACTATCTGTCATGTAACCTTTTACATCTGTTTCAGTATATCTGTAGGTTATTGACTTTTATACTCGTCGTTATGAAACAAGTAGTAAAAATTCTAATTGTATTATTGATCGGATCAATGACGATTATCCCATTCGGGAATGCGCAGAATCGTGGAAGAGGACATCAAGGTAATGCTATTGTTTCCAATGGCATGAGGACTGCTCATCGAAACGTTAATCGTAACGCACATGCAAATTACAACACTCTCCCCAGATGGGGTGCTCCAATTAGTAGGAAACCTTCTTCAACAGTTAAAATTCGCGTTGGAAACTCTTCTTTATTTTATAACAAAGGGATCTACTATACTCGTCAACATAGAAATTATGTGGTTGAAAGACCTGTCAGAGGATTCCGTATCTCTGTTCTTCCTGCCGGTTTCAGAACTATTTTATTAGGCGATCTATGCTTTTATTATTATTTCGGCACATTCTATGAATGGGTTCCGGAATATAGGGAATATGAGGTGGTAGCCCCTCCGCTAGGCGCAATTGTTGATGCATTACCTGAGGGCTACGAAATAAGGAATATTAACGGCTATGAATATTATTATTTTGACGGTACTTATTATGCAGAAGTAAATGCCCCTGAATTTCCCGATGGTGTTGGCTATCAGGTGGTACAACCTTAGCTTTTCTGTCACAGAAATATTAGTCGGTAAATAAACACATACACCCCAAATCATATTTCTACAGAATACGATTTAGGGTGTTTTTTTAACTGCTGCCATGCGAATACGAATTAGAAGATACATTATCCTGACTGGAATTTTGCTTTTGATCTGTAGTCAGTGGAGTTATGCCGGACCGCCTTTTTTAACAGATGACCCCGAACCTGTTGATTTTAGACATTGGGAGTATTATATCTCTTCTATAAATAATATTCAACATGGGAAATCGACAGGTACATGCCCGCATTTTGAAATAAATTACGGATTAATTCACAATGTACAGGTTCATCTTCTTTTACCAATGAACTATGCTTACAACAAAAACAATGGGACTGATTTTGGGTATGCTTATACGGAACTGGGTGTAAAATATCGTTTTGTGCAAGAATCAGAGAATAAACCTCAAATTGGTACTTTCCCGATTATCGAGATACCGACAATTCAAAATAAAGAATTTGGCAATGGGAAAGCTCAAGTTTATCTTCCACTTTGGATTCAAAAATCATGGGGTAAATTAATGACTTATGGAGGCATTGGTTATTGGTTTAACCCCGGGACAAACAATAAGAACTGGACTTTCTCAGGATGGGAAATCCAGTACGATTTCTCTCCCGTCTTTACATTGGGCGGTGAACTTTATCATCACTCCGCTAGCTCTTCAGATGATACAGCAGCAACAGCCTTTAACATGGGAGGGTTTATCAATTTCTCCAAAAAATTTCATTTTATATTTTCCGCAGGACATAGTTTAACTGGCAATAGCTACGTTAGCTCTTATGTCGGAGTACT
>JAUZOB010000466.1 GCA_030706665.1 Bacteroidota bacterium | reverse complement strand
TGACAAATAAGACCAGATTATGTTCTTTGCCGTCTGAGACCAATGATGTGATTTCAAATTCAAAAGAAGAAGTGCCTCCGAAGTGACGACCTACAAAGTTTCCATCGATATAAACTTCTGCTTTATATTCGACGGCTCCGAAATGCAAGATAACCTTTTTATCACCCCAGTTCGCAGGGATGGTGATCTTACGCTGGTACCACATATTGTTGATGAAGTCTTTGTATTCGACTCCTGATAATTTACTTTCAGGACAGAATGGGACATTGATTTTGTTTTCAAATCCCTGCTGATTGGTAAACCCGCGTTGCTTCCCTGAATTGCCGAAATCAAAGGCATAGGTCCAGGTGCCATTCAGGTTTACCCATGCATCCCGTTCAAATTGAGGACGAGGGTATTCCGGACGGGGTACATTCTGTGCGTTGACACTGATAAATCCGGAAATAATTAGAAAAAGTAGGATAAGTTTTTTCATTGATTCTTTTAGTTTAGAAAACCCGGGAAGCATCACAAGCTGAATGATTCCCGGGAATAAGTGATTCATTTAATACTAAGAAAAGGGGTATTCTTTGTATAATTTTCACTTCCAAAGGAAGTAAGAACAAGCCACTTTGATTCATTTATGCAGAAAACGAATCCCATTTATGATTGAGGATTCAAGGGCAAACTAACCCTTTATTTTATATAGTTTACGCATTTATCAATTACCACTTTCCCGACATGAGTCTTGCCAATTACATCCGGGATCAATGGATAACTTTCATTAAACATCTTCACCAAACTGCTGAAGTTTTCAGGATTGTATTCAATAGCCATGTTAACCTCTTCTGCCGTTGGGATGATTTCAGGCAATGCTGCTCCCTGGTACCAGTGATCTTTCAAATAAGCTGTTGATAATTTCAGTCGATTCATCTTTCCGATCATCCCATCGACATTTACCTGTTCCTGTGGGTATTTTACAACAACTTCCAGCTTTTGATTACATGCCATTTGCGGGATATAAATATGAGCAGTCAAATCACTGCCGGTATAATTCCATGCATTACCTTTTTGTTCTGCAGAATATGAGACTTCAGTCCCATTAATAGAAATAGATTGTGGCATAACTGATCCATGCAATCTTATTTCATAATTACGTTCCGAAAGCATTTCAGGGAAAGATCCTTCACGTGGCATTACAGTAACTTTTAATGATCCGTCTTTCTCTTTTTCCGATTTAATAGTAGTATATGAGTACTCCCCTTTTTCATAACCGATATTGTTTCCGGCATCTTCATAAAGTTTTGTTTCAGAATTGCCTCCGGGGAAGACACTTACGATCAGATCATTCACTTTCTCTTCCAGATTCTTTAACTTTGGATACATCGGAATAATCGAGCCGGCCTTTACATAGATGGGGAATTCACTGATCAGAAATTTACGTTCTACCACCTGTCCACCTTTCAACATAGTACCTGTATGCCATTCATACCAGTCATTTCCGGCAGGGAGCCATACCTTTACATCCGAGAAATCATTCTGAGAAGGTGCTGTAATCGGTTGAACTAAAAGATTATCCCCAAACATATACTCGTTTTTAAAGCTATAAGCTTCCTGCTTTTCAGGATAATCATAATACATTGGGCGGCACAAAGAAATTCCGGTATCGTAAGTTTTGCGAGCCATTGTGTAGATGTAAGGAACCAGGGCATAACGCTCATTGACGACCTCAGTAATGATGCTGCTGTATTCATGCGGAAAGTTCCAGATGTCTTTTACAATGTGAGGATCTTTT
>JAUZOB010000465.1 GCA_030706665.1 Bacteroidota bacterium | reverse complement strand
CGGAGCCGATCAGATAATTGAAGTTCCTCTTGGAACAATTGCTAAAGATGTTGAAACCGATGAAGTCTTATTTGAAATTGTCGAAGACGGACAGGAAGAGATGCTTGCTCAAGGAGGCCGTGGAGGATTAGGTAACTGGAATTTTCGCACTGCGACCAACCAGGCACCCCGATATGCTCAACCTGGTGAATCCGGAACGGAGGGGTGGAAGATATTGGAACTGAAGATTCTTGCCGATGTCGGATTGGTGGGCTTCCCCAATGCTGGAAAATCGACTCTGTTGTCTGTTGTATCTGCAGCTAAACCGGAGATTGCCGATTATCCGTTTACCACCTTAGTGCCGAATTTGGGCATCGTCAAATATCGGGATAACAAGTCATTTGTAATGGCCGATATTCCGGGTATTATAGAAGGTGCCAGCGAAGGCAAAGGTCTGGGGATTCGGTTCCTTCGTCACATTGAACGAAATTCAATGCTTCTCTTTATGGTGCCGGCTGATAGTAAGGATATTCGTACAGAATATCAGATTCTGCTTTCCGAATTGGAAAAATATAATCCTGAATTACTGGATAAGAGCCGTTTGCTTGCAATTACTAAATGCGACCTTCTTGATGAGGAATTGATAGAAGAGGTTCATGAAGAACTGAAAGATATTTCACATGTTTTTATTTCATCGGTGATTAATCTCGGCATTTTGGAACTGAAAGATAGAATTTGGAAAATGCTTAATGAATAAACGATATGGAGATCTTGAGGAATATAATAGAATGGGATAAACAGATATTTCTGATGTTTAATGGGTGCCATAATCCGTTTTGGGATTATGTGATGGCTATGTTGACAACCAAAGAGATATGGATCCCTCTTTATATTGCAATGATTGTTGTTATCGCTCGTCGTTATGGAACGAAGGCTGTTGTTATTATCGCACTGTTAATTCTATCTATCGTTTTAACTGATCAGATTGCCAATGTATTTAAAGATATGGTTCATCGGTTAAGACCGGTCCATGAACCTGGGTTAAAAGGATTGGTTCATTATGTGATGACCAAAGGCGGACAGTTCGGTTTCTTTTCTGCTCATGCAGCAAACTCTTTCGCATTGGCCTTTTTCACCGCTAAGATCTTTAAACGTTGGCACTATACTGTCTTTATTTTTCTTTGGGCTTTGCTATTGTGCTACACCCGGATTTATGTCGGAGCTCATTATCCCCTTGATGTATTAGCGGGCATTGCTTGCGGCTTCCTGATTGGTTGGTTAATGTATCTTCTGTGTAAATTCATCGATAAACGTTTTATGGCTACCAAAAGGCCCATGATTTCAGAAGTAAGCATCTCTAATCGTGAAATACTGAGTCTCCTGCTTGTATTCCTGACGACTTATGTCATTATTACGATCGTTGTGATGAATTTGCTGAAATTCAATATGGTTATTTTGCAAAATGCAATGTAGTACATTCGATCTCCTGCTCGAAAGAAGACTATTTATTAAAAGTAAGTCTCTTTTTTAGATGATGAATCAGCGCGAAAAGATTCGAAGTATTGAATTGATTTAGGAATATGATTGACAGATAATCCTGAATTCTAAGCGATGAGAAAATTAGGGGGGAAGACTAAATTGTTTGAAAAGATAAATGACGATGCATTGCTGATCTGTTTTTTGAATTTTCAAAAAGGAGACACTTTAAGGTCGTTCAGATATTATAAAATTTAACGAAGCAATATAAGAGGGAGTTGTTTAAATTAATGCAGCTCCCTCTTGTTGTGTATTTATTCTG
>JAUZOB010000464.1 GCA_030706665.1 Bacteroidota bacterium | reverse complement strand
AACAAAACATTGAGTTAGAGGGATACATTTAATAAGTTTATCGAACAATTCAGTCTTTTGAATCTCGGTTAAGCCCTTTAGCATGTCAACTTCGACTTTATATCGACATTAAACAAAGAGGTTCTCCGTTATTAATTAACAAAGAACCTCTTTAACGAAGAAGCAATAAGAGCTTTAGTTCAAAGGTCTGGCCGCTACTCCTTCAAATGTAATCTTTACCGGTTTAATGAAACCATTCTTATCAAAATACATCCGATCGATACAGGTTACCCGATGATTTCCATCCGTCTCACCCAGAGGTCTGCGATGATAAACGATATACCATTCATTCGCACGAGGTACTTTTATAACGGAATGATGCCCTGCCCCCGTAGCTACTTTGGAATCCTGCTGAAGTATTTTTCCAATACGTTTAAAAGGACCAAACGGAGAATCGGAAATTGCATAGGCTACACAGTAATCAGGCCCTGTCCAGCCTCCCTCCGACCACATAAAATAATATTTCCCATTCCGATAAAACATGAATGGTCCTTCGACATAGCTATCAGGTGTAATTTCTTTAAAAGTACTGCCATCCGGGAAAGGAACAATGGAAAGTAAGTCCTTACTCAACTTTACAACATTACAATGTCTCCATCCCCCATAATACATATAATAACTGCCATCTTTGTCCTTAAAGACAAATTGATCAATAGGCTGAGCTCCATTATGAAATTTATCAATCAATGGTTTTCCCAACGCATCCTTAAAGGGTCCACCCGGTTTGTTTGAAACGGCAACTCCGATGCCACCCAGCTGATTATCATTCTGGATATCATTGGCGCCAAAAAAGAGGTAATATTTCCCATTTGCCCTGATAATTGCTGGAGCCCAAACCGCACGGGTAGCCCATTTTACGTCTTTAATATCCAGGACGTGTGGATGTTTTTCCCATTTCACAAGATTCTTTGATGAAAAGGCATCAAAGAATGTTTGCTTTTCATAAGCGTCCGAATAAGTTGGATAAATCCAATACTCATTCCCGAAAACAGTCCCTTCCGGATCAGCATACCACCCGGGAAAAACAGGATTCCCTGAAGTTGTAACCTTTCGGGACGATTTCACATTCTGAGCATTCAGATTCAGAAAAAAAGTTGTTAGAATTAAAAGCCAAGTGATTCTTTTCATTGCCATTGTTTTTTGTTTGGAATTAGTATAATATGATTTGAGAGTCAAATATATTAAGAATCTAAGAGCAGGGCAAAAAACGCAATAACAGAACAATCTATTCTTTAGTGAGAATAATCATCAACACCTCAACATTATCACAACAATGAAGAAAATTCTAAAAACTATCAGGATTAAGGATTTATAATTTAAGATTACTACTGATGCATTAATACGGATTGTTATATGAATCTCCTTGTTTTTTGATATCATGACTGACATTACATCGAACAAGGCTCTTTTACATTGAGATTTTAAATAAAGGGAATTGATCTATATAATATTTAACCCCATAGAGCTAATTCAAATCAAAGAATTAAAAATAACACATATAGCACTATAAATCAATAATTTATAGTGCTATTTTAAAAATTGACGTATCACTATTAATTGAAGAAAATTCCATTCATCCCTCCTGCATAAGAATGAATGAAAAGTAAAATTCTTTCGTTTACAATAAACTACAAACAGTTTTACTCCTTAACAGGTTAATTCGCCAGAATTTGGCGAACCAATTCATAGGTACGTTGCTCCTTTTTCGAAATCCGTTTCATAAGAATTACAGTTACAGGTACCGAAACAAGAACTAATATTGAATAAATTATTT
>JAUZOB010000463.1 GCA_030706665.1 Bacteroidota bacterium | reverse complement strand
TGCATCGACCCTTGTCAGCTCAACACGGCTGCAGGGATTACCGATGTTCAGTCAGTTTACGTACTTCGAGACCATCGGGAGAAGAAAACATGTCGTTCGAAGGTTGAGAATTGTTTACTCTGCGGAAGATGTGAGAATGTTTGCCCTGTCGGAATCGAATTGAATACACTTCGCATTAGTCTCCGAAATAATAATATCTCCGAATCATCTGACCGGTTCAGTTATCTTCCTGTTAATCACAATCCGATTGCAAATGCAAAAGTAGGCTATTTTGCAGGTTGTATGAGCCATTTGACTCCCGGAATCACTCATTCGATGGAAAAGATTCTGGAAGCGTCAGGGACAGATTACTGGTTTGCGGATCGTGACGGAGGCATATGCTGCGGAAGGCCTCTAAAGATGGCCGGGCAGTTAGATAGCGCTGCGAAACTCATAAAATATAACCAGGAGCTTTTCATTACAAATGAAATTACAACCTTGGTAACCTCGTGCCCCATTTGCCTCAAAGTTTTCAAAGAAGATTATAAACTTAAAGGGATCAGAGTATTGCATCACAGTCAGTTTATTCTCGAATTGATTCAGAGTAAAAAAATTAATCTCACAAAGAATAATGAAGTGTTTACTTATCACGATCCTTGTGAACTCGGAAGAGGATCAGGTATTTTTGATGAACCCCGGGAAGTAATCAGCAATATAGGATCACTTATTGAACCGGCCTCGAATCGTGAGAATGCACTTTGTTGCGGGGGAAGTCTTGGAAATCTGCAAATTTCTAATGAGCAACAGCAACAGATAGCTCAAGCTCTTCACAACGAATTCGATGCAGTGAAAGCCGATGCGATCATTACGGCTTGTCCTCTCTGCAAGAAAACATTAGCCCATAATAATCAAACACGAGTAGCTGACCTTGCAGAGATTGTTGCATCTTCATTGCACATAGACCACATTAAATCCAAAGCCAAAGCAGATATTAAGAAGGAACAGGATATTACAATCTTCTAATTAACGCATAGTCATTTAATTTTAACCAGAGAAAAATTGTGCTTTTTTTACACGAAGTCTCTTGTTGTAAATTATCATCAATTCCAATGTTCTTTTATCTTTGTACTATTCTTACTTCACATACCGGTAGGTAGGAGTAGGCACCAAAAGATAGAATAGCTGGTGATTTTTAACCTTCACTTGTATAATACACGTTGGAATATTAGTACGAAATAATTCATAAAACAAGTAACTAAATGACTATGCAAATTCGAAAAGCACTTATTACTTTTTCAATTTTGCTTTTCTCAGCAGGGATGATAAATGCCCAGAACGAGAAACAGATCAATATTGAAACCAACAATTCATTGCTGAGTCTCTATGTTGGGAACAATTTAAAATTGTATCAAAAATATCTGGGTCCAAAATCCAGGAATAATGCAGACATTTTAAGCTTGAATAAACCTTCCCATGAAGCATATATTACTTCCGGGACTGATAATCTTTTTGAACCTGCAATCCGTGTTACCCACAATGATGGAAATCCTTCTCTGGAGTTAAATTACACTGATCATCAGGTAAAACAAATCAACGACGATGTAACGCTTACCACCATTAAACTAAAGGATCCACAATATCCTGTTTTTGTTACCCTGTTTTTCAAAGCCTATAAAAATGAAAATATCATTGAAGAATGGACTGAGATCAGTCATCAGGAAAAAAAGCCGGTAACTCTTTTCAACTACGCTTCATCGATGTTGCATTTTGATGCTCAGAACTACTGGTTATCCCAATTCCATGGAGACTGGGCAAAAGAAATGAGAATGGAAGAGAGCCAGTTGACCAGTGGAATCAAGA
>JAUZOB010000462.1 GCA_030706665.1 Bacteroidota bacterium | reverse complement strand
TTGCCTATGAACTTTGGATATCAGGATGATGAAATCATTTTGCATTCAGCTCAGGAAGGCCGGTTGATCTCTGTTTTGAAGAAGAATCCCAAAGTGTGTGTTACTTTTTGCCACGGTGAAGAGCTGGTATGGCAGAATGAACATGTTGCATGCAGTTACAGAGTGAAATCGACTTCTGTGGTAGCCGAAGGTACGATTCGTTTTGTGGATGATTTTGATGAAAAAGTAAAGTATCTGCATCTAACCATGAAACAGTATACTTCTGCAACTTTTCAGTTTGGTGCGCCTGCTGTAAGGAATGTGAACATCATGGTTGTTAAAGTTGATAACATTACAGCGAAAGAATTCGGTGTTGACCCGAATTCTCCCAAATTCCGTTAACTGACGAACTTAATTTAGATAGATAATGATTTTTGTAACAGGGGGTACCGGTATGGTCGGAGCACATATGCTCCTGGAGTTGGTTCGCAAGGGTGTAAAGGTGAAGGCACTTCGTCGTTCGTCGTCGAATCTTGATCTTACCCGAAAGATCTTTTCCTTTTATGAATCGAATGTTGATCAGCTATTCAATCAGATCGAATGGGTAGAAGGCGATCTGCTCGATTATAACTCCCTGAAAAATATCTTATCGGATGTTGAACTTGTTTATCATGCTGCAGCTACTGTTTCATTTCAGGCTCAGGATCGAAATATGATGCTCGAGAACAATGTGGACGGAACTGCAAACCTGATCAATGCATCGTTAGAGTGCGGGGTTAAAAGATTTTGCCATGTAAGTTCAGTTGCTGCGTTGGGGCGAAATGAAAATGGAGACCCGGTGAAAGAAGATACAATGTGGGTTCCCGAGAAGCGGCAATCAAATTACAGCGAGAGTAAGTTCTTCTCTGAAATGGAAGTATGGAGAGGAATTCATGAAGGAATGGATGCCGTCATCGTTAATCCGGGTATAATTCTGGGACCGGGCAACTGGCAGTCAGGAAGCCCTCTGTTTTTTACTACTGTTTGGAATGGATTGAAGTATTATACCAGAGGAGGGACAGGATATGTCGATGTACGCGATGTTGTGAAGGGGATGTTGCTGCTGACGGATGATCTTTATTGGGAAGATGTAAAAAATAAGCGGTATGTGTTGTGTGCGGAAAATCATACGTATCAGGAGATCTTTTCTTCGATTGCAGATGCATTGGGAAAACCCCGTCCATCCGTTTTTGCAAATGAACGGTTGTTGAATATTGGTTGGAGGCTTGCTGCGCTCAAAGCATTTCTTACTCGCACCCGTCCTGTCATTACAAAAGAAACAATTCGAAGTGCCAGTAATATCAGTACATATTCCGGAAAACGAATAAGTGATTCTTTATCCGCTTTTTCCTATACCCCAATTGAAAATACCATTAAAGATATTGCCGGGATCTTCCTGAAAGATCATACGGCTTGACCGAGCGTTTCTGAAGCTATAGGTAAAACTCCTTTTCCTGTCAGGAATACCCAACCGGCGAGTCAATAGAATCCCTTATTCCCTGAGATACATTTAGGGTTCAAAATAAGGGCGATGTTTTAATTCTCACTAATTTGAAGTTATTTCAACGACCTTTCTTTGGGCGATACCGATTCGGACTGGAAAAGGTTGATGAGACCTTTCTTGATATCTTCAGGGATCAGCAGTTCTTTTTGGGAAGTTTTCTGCTCTTCGTTCAGAAATTGGATGAAATCGTTCACTCCCACCGGCTCATTGCAGTTTCCGTGAAGCAGGACAATGCTTCCGGGCTTTAATTTCTGTCCTTTGGCTAACCATGCATTGCTTCCGATGGGGATTACTCCGTAGGAAATCACTTTATTGAATACTTTTCGGTCTGATACCAATCCCGGG
>JAUZOB010000461.1 GCA_030706665.1 Bacteroidota bacterium | reverse complement strand
GCACTTAAGGGTTGATTATCCGGTATAACTTCCGGAGGCGACATTCTTCCCCCATGATAAATCTGTAGAATGGCCAAAGCCCCATTTCCATGGATCGTAGAAGCAATCTTCATCAAACTTGGAATCATTGCATCATCATGAACCCCGATCTGTCCTGAAAATCCTTTCCCCTGAGGAATGACATAAGCACATGCTGTTATCACAAGTGCCACCCCGCTACTTCTTCGTTTATAATAACTTATCTCAGCATTAGAAACGGTACCGTCTTCATTCCCGGACCAAGTTGTCATCGGAGCCATTATAATCCGGTTTTTCAATTTTATTCCTGAAACCGGGAGATGAAATGGTTCAAAGAGTTTATCAGATACAGTATTCATTCTTTTCCCTGTTTTTGGTTTATATGTTTGACCGTCTAAATCATCTATGATATTAGTTATAAAAACATTAACATCGTTATCATCCCTTCAAATACGAAAAACATACGTCCTTAAAATCCATTCTATTCAGTTTTGAAATGCACTATAAGTTTCGGTTCTTATAAGAATAAATTTTACACCTATGAAATATACATCATTTATAAATACAATGTTCATAAGTTCTGACCTTTGTAAAGCACTTCTTCGAAAGAATTCAACGATTGATATGGCTTTCATATCCTTTCGCTGTAAACCATTAAACACAATCAGATTACTGAAGCAAGATTCAAATGATAAGATAATCCGAATTCTATCTGAACACATCAGATCTATTTCCCGAGCAAAGACAGATTTACCCTCCCCTCTTTATCGTGGAGATTATTTAATTAACTTTGTCTAACAAAATAAAACAAAGAATAATATAATGAGCGAACTCATTTTAAAAGGGAGAGACTTTAGTACTGAATTTATATTCAGTGCATCCAGAAGCAGTGGTGCTGGCGGGCAAAATGTCAATAAAGTGAATACAAAAATTGAGCTTCGGATTATTATCGGTCAATCACTTTTACTTTCAGATGAAGAAAAAGCTCTAATAATAGAGAAACTCCGGAATAGAATCAATGATAAAGGAGAACTTGTAATCGTATCTCAATCAGAACGCACTCAACTCAGAAATAAACAGAAATGTATTGAGAAGTTTTATGAGTTGATTGTTCAAGCTCTTACACCAAGAAAACCGCGTAAGCCTTCCAGACCCACCCATGCTTCTATACTAAGAAGAATGGAAACCAAGAAAATACTTTCAGCGAAGAAATCCTTACGCAGAGATATTCGGGATCATGAATAAAATAAATTCGGGATCATCTGGAATTTACTAAGTGTTATTAGTAGCATTTAGCATCCGGATATCAGACAGGTTATAATTCTTTATAAAAAATATTCAATGTATATTTCCAACACCTCAGACCAGCCCAACTCCGAAATTCTTCAAGAACTTGTTCAAATGCAAATGCCCTACGGAAAATACAAGGGTTGGATTTTATGTGATTTACCAGAACCATACTTGGTTTGGTATCAACAAAAGGGTTTTCCAGAAGGAAAACTGGGGATGCTTCTTGCAACACTATATGAGATCAAATTAAATGGATTAGAGTACCTTCTCCAACCTCTTCGAAAAAAAGGACCATCTGCAAACAATTACTCAACAAAAAGAAAAAGGTTTTAAGATGATCTTTTGAGATTACTAGTTCAAGAGGCAAACCAACTCCTAAATCAACAAATGCTTAAGATTTAAAATTCCCTTATTTCTGTTCGCTGATATTCAGTAAATACTAAAAGGAATTGTGTACTTTTGCGGGCTCAAAAATGTCCGTAATGCACATACAAAAAAGTAAAATTGAATGGACACTTCTCTAATAGAAATCTTCCATGCAAAAGAGTCTTTTCAAATGAGCAACAGTCGGAT
>JAUZOB010000460.1 GCA_030706665.1 Bacteroidota bacterium | reverse complement strand
CAGCTTACAGGGTCTTTTTGAACAATTTGGTGAAGTATCTTCAGCTAAAGTGATCATCGACAAAGAAACCGGACACTCAAAACGTTTCGGATTTGTAGAAATGCCTGATGACGAACAAGGTAACGCAGCTATTAATCAACTTAACGAAACTCTTTTTGAAGGAAGCAATATTGTCGTTAAAAAAGCTCGCCCGAAAGAAGAAGTTCAGAGCTCCGGTTCATCACAGAGAGGCGGGTTTCAACGCAGACCTTCTAATAATCGTTTCCAGTCGCCTCGCAGGGATTATAACGAATAGAAACTACGAACATCATATAGATAGTAAGAGAGGGTGTATCATTTATGAGACACCCTCTCTTTTTATAAGACAAGACAGGATCTGTCATTTCTCCTTACAGCCTCAGTGAAATTAAGACTATACAAATCAGAAGAAAAGACTCCTGAGGGAAAAGTCTCTTATTCGGAAACACCAGATAAACAAAAAGGAAATGCAATATCCGTACCTCATTCAAATGAGACTGTCTATCCCTTCATTTTCGCATTAAATGATTCAGATGACACTTTGGTACTCTGCCATAATATTGGAAGGCAGATTACGGCCATGCTGCAATCAACAATAATGATTCAATACGCTTCTTTCGAGGACTTGTATCCTTCCGATTTTTACTTATATATTTACTTCATATTGCTGCCTTCGGAACAATTAATGATAAACTCGATTAATTTTGCAAATAACGATAACCAGGTATTCCAATATCTGGTATAATCAAAACCAAATCATTAACGTATAAACCATTTCGTATTTCAATGAAAAGAGTTTTACTTTCCTTAATGGGCTGTATGATATTTTCATTTCTGTCAGCTCAAAGCAATCTGAACATTATCACATTCAATGTTCGTTATGCCAATAATCAGGATACAGGCTATTTATGGCCAGACCGTCGTGAGAAAGTAGCCTTGCTACCCCGCTTTCACCAAGCCGGCATTTTATGTACCCAGGAAGTCCTTCAAGAACAAAAAGAAGATTTATTACGCCTTCTGCCGGGATGGAACGTAGTCGGTGTAGGTCGTGATGACGGGAAGCAAGCCGGAGAATATTCTGCGATATTTTATGATGCAGCACGATTCATTCCCGTCAAAAACGGACATTTCTGGTTAAGTGAGAATCCTGAAAAACCAGCCATCGGCTGGGATGCTGTTTGTATCCGCATTTGTACCTGGATTTGCTTAAAAGAGAAATCGACAGGGAAGCAGTTCTTCGTTTTCAACACCCACTTCGATCATGTCGGGAAACTCGCTCAGGCAAACTCTGCCCGCTTAATCCTTGATAAGATCAAACAAATCGCAAAAGGGAATTACCCGGTAATCCTTACCGGAGACTTCAACATGACCCCCGGAAACGAAGCAATCAACCTGATCAAACAAAAGCTAAACGATAGTCGCGACGTAACTCAACTTCCGCCTTATGGTCCCGAGGGGACGTTTAATGGCTTCAAATTCGACACTTCGATAAAAGACCGGATCGATTATATATTTGTAAATAAAAAGGTGACAGTGTGCCGCTATGGAGTGCTAACAGATTCAAAAGATAATAAGTTCTTTTCGGACCACTTACCTGTTCTTGCAGGACTAAAATTCTAACTGTTTCATTTATCCGGTAAATGTTCTCTAGAATATTTACCGGATAAACGAGTTTTAGTCCAAATTTTTTTGAATGAACAGTTAGTTAAAAACTGGAAGAGCCGAACTTGTCCACTCGGAGAATATCTCTCCTAATATCACCATGCAAGGATATACTCTATAAAACACTCCCGACAGAAACATTATCCAATTATCATAATGACAAACCGGAAAGAAGCATACCTTCATGCCACAAGGTCAATATCTCGCTTG
>JAUZOB010000046.1 GCA_030706665.1 Bacteroidota bacterium | reverse complement strand
TATCTTTACTCTTCTATAAATAAGACGTATTTTCAAAAAAATAAGGTGACAGCATTTCTTAAAATATTTCACTTTTTTTAACAATCAGCCTTACAACTGTAGTTTTTCTCTAAAAAAGAAAAAAGCAGCAAGGGAAAGTTCAATAATCTCTAGTTGAATAAAGATCATTTTAATCTTTCAGTTGCTGCTTATTTACTTTGTCAGTAAAGTCTGGCATTGTAATTTCAATAAATATGACACATAACAACATCCTGGTTGAACTACCGTTCGCTACCCTTCAACTACCGTTCCGCTACCAGTTTGGTAGCGGAACGGTAGTTGGAAGGAAATTTAACGGTAGATTTAAATCGTTGTTATTGTCTTGGAAATACTTCTTAAAATTCTATTCTTACAGTTTTTCCTTCTTTTATAATTTTATTGTAGAGAATCTTTCCTTTCTCAACAACCATGGTTTTCAATCCCTTTTTATTTCTTTCAACAACAAGGTCAAACTCTTTTCCAAAGGCCATTATCTTTTTTAGTGCCATATGATCCCATTCTTTCGGGAGTCGGGGTGTAAACACAAATGAGTGCAATCCGGTTGGTCTGATTCCAAATACTCCTTCTGTAAAAATGCGGCAATAAAGTCCGCTTTCTGCAGACAGATGTCGTTGTCCTCCTTCGGGATAAGCCTCAACAGGATATGGAACATGTTCTCCTAAAAGGCGACGTTCGGAATAATATTTCAAAAAAGGGTATGCTTTTTCTGTTTCACCACACGCAAATACTCCTCTGAGAGCATAAAGGGTCGATCTGTCCCAAAAAGTCTTATCTCCTGCTTGTGATGCAAGACCGTCAGCAGTCCATAATCTTGGAGAAAAAAGAGCATCGATCGTTCCTTGTTTCCGATCATTTATACCTACAGTCAATGGCATACAAATCCAGGCACGAAGCACATCGTTTTCTTTATAGTAGCGATAGGTATCGAACCCTTCGACTTTACAACCAAAATAATTTCCGATTGCTATTTTCAATGCAGCTGCTTCATTCTCATATGATAATAACTGTGCTGCGGGTTTTCCTAAGTCTTTTCCAAGCATTGCGGCAGAATGAAGCGCATCATAATACAACGAAGAAGTACATAAATTTGCATTCCCTGCAGGGAAGCGCCCTTCCAATTCATCACAGTTAGAGGTGACTACTCCCTTATCATTTAGTTTTCGTTTACAGTATTCGAGACACCATTCGATCAAAGGCCATAATTGTTTCGCTTCATCAAGATTCCCTTTTACGAGTGCATATCTTGATGCACCATAAGCAATCATAGCAGCATCGCCACGATCTCCTGCTCCATTCCAGATATCAGTCCCTTCTGCAATAATCGAACTTGGAATTGGTTTATATTCCGGGTTCATAAATCTGGCATAATGCAGATAGGCATTCAATGAGGCTTTATTCCCAGTTTCATATCCGAGATAGGGAAAGAAAGGACCGATATACTCTGCCTGATCATTGGCCCAAATTGCAGCATAGTATGTCTCCCCTCCGGGACTATGCATCAGTCCTCCTTTGGTTTGATAAATACTTTCAGCAGCACGTATTTTAGCAAATGCAAAAGCTTTGTTTAATATTGGATCGGGTGTTTCCAACACAAGATTTTTCCACCAGAGTTTTACTAAATTCTCCCGTTCAATTTTCTCGTCTGCTATTTGTCCCAAATCGATGTTTTCTGATTTTTTATGAGCATAGAATTGTGCACCAAACGTAACAGCTTCATTGGGTTTTAACTTATAAACACCGCCCCCTACAGAACATGCGGTAACAGCATAACTTCCGGCTACCCCCTTGTCCGGATCAGTATAAAAAGTATTCTTATAATCAGGTATTTCTACCGTAATAACATTAGACGATTTATTAAGAATCTGATACTGCTCGTTAAAAACAGGTTTAGTAGTTGATGGGAATAATACACGTGTACATTCCAACTCGCCTCCGACCATGCTCTTTACGACCATCAATCCGTTATGTGATATTTCAGTAACCTTCTCATTTTGAATCGGAGAACCATTTACATTAATCGAATTAAAAATATCCCAATTAAAGTTCCGGATAAAACTACCATAGGTATCATTTGGAATTATTCGAAGCATTGGCCACACAATTGTGCGTTGAATTGTATACCCTCCTTCTGAATTTACTCCATAATGAATGACTGCTGATAGTTTAAGCCCACTCATCTCGATATGATCAGAATGCGGCAATCTATTATCAGTTTTCCAAACAATTGCTCCGGAATTATCAATCTTCCACCGGGGTAATTCCTGTGCAAAGCTATTTATCCATCCTCCAAGAAGAATAAAGACGAATAATATATGTATCACAGGAATTGTTGTTGTAAACTTAGAGGTTTTGAGGCAAACGGTTTTCTTCATTACTTTACATTTTAGTTTTTGCATATAAATTAACAAAAGACAATAAAATCCTATTAAATCAAGCAGGTTTCAATGGAACGGTATGTTTTGAGCAACAGCTGAATTATAGCTTTCTCATTTTTATCATGTCGCAAGAGAATCTTGATTTTTGCATCTATAGCTTTATTCTGGAATATAAACGAATATTATTTATTGAGTTGCATAACTAACAAGAAGAAAGATTTCGGATCTAATTCTTCTTTTAAGAAGCGATAGGCTCTGCTGATCTGTGTTTTCACCGTATTTACAGAGATATTCAATTTATCGGCAATCTCTTTATAGGAAAGAGATTCGAATACTGCAAGTTCAAGAATTTTTTTACGTTGATCAGGAAGTTTGGAAATTGCTCGATATAATTCTGCATAAAATTCCTGTTCTTTAATGCAATCCTCATCAGGAATTTCCAACAGAACATCAATATTATCCACGAAGATTTTTTTAGACTTACGGGAAAGATCGATCATGGCATTCCGAAGCATTAAAAACAGATATGCTTTTAAAGATCCCTGGATCAATAATTTTCCCCTTCCCGACCAAAGTTTTATGAAACAATCAGAGACGATTTCTTCAACCAGACTCATATCACCTATAACCTTAGTTCCATACAGACACATCTGATAGAAATAATGGTCATGCAGTATTTTAAGTGCATGAGTATCATTATTTTTTATCTCTTCCCACAGCTCTGTATCATCCATGACTCTAGTCTGGCTATAAGATTAATAATTATACAAAGATAGAAATCTGAGTTAAAGTGTTCAATTTTATTGTCTATTCCTCGGCCTTATAATTGTAACACAAGTGATAAATTGAATATCCAAAACTTTCATTTCCCTTAAAAAAACTCAATTTAGTAATATTTCTTCAGCTTGCACAAATATTATACTTGTCTAATCTCTGAGGATAACATTTATCAGATGAAAAGAGACGATCAATCAGTAAAAGCAGTCAAATTTCATTATTTGTATAAATCCGAATTTAATACATATTACACAAACAAACATTGTTCTTCTGTATATGAAAAAATAAAACAGCGGGGCTCAACTGATGGTCTAAATCCCCGCTGTTTCTTCAACTATTTGACAACAATTTCTTCAAATACTGTAATTTAGTTTCTCGCAATTAGCGTTTCTGATCAATACATAATCGCATTCAAAGTGCGATATTTTAATTCTTCTTTTTAAACACTAAATGTAAAATCTCAAACGTGTTTCTTTATTGACGGACAGAAATAAATGGTTCTGCCAATAATCCAGAAGGATAAAGTTCATAACTCATTGTAAAGTTATCCCCTCCGGTTACAAAATTATCAGGGCCATATGCTCCAGCATGCAACGGTAACGCATGTAAAGGTCCGAATGAATTTCGACGGGTTAGTACAAAATCAACCAACAAGTAGTTATTTTTCTGCAAATCTTTTGTCACTTCAACAGAATAGGGTTGCCATGCAATCATTTTTGTTGAATTACCCGGAGTATGAACTTTTATACAAGCTGCCTCAAATTCAGGTACAGAGAAGAATAATCTTTCATTTTTTGCAAATTTCTCTGTGACCGGAATTTTATAGGTGACATTTCCTGTATAGAAAGGAAGTCCTTGTTCTGTGAGATTACCAACCTTAATCTTTTCAGGCAGACGTGTCAATGTTCTAACAGATCCATCCAGTTTCACTCCGAAATTTCCAATCAGATAAAGAGTTTCAAGATTTTTATCTTCTGAGAAATCAACAGTCAGCTCAAGATCATTCTTGCCAGAAACGAAATAAGACGCAGGGATTGCTACTTTTTGAATGGATGGATCAGCCCACCAGCCTTTTGCTTTTGAAGCAAGCGTTTTTCCATTCAAGCTGATCTTAAAATTCTCTGGTCTTTCCATACCCAGATATACTGTATCCTGAGGTTGATCTGCCATATTGAATTCAAAATTCATTTTTACAGTTCCTTTTACAACCTTGTTATTGGTAAACTTACTGGCAAACCAAGGTTGAATCATCTCCCCACCTCTGAGTTTTAATCCATAATGGTCGCGTACAGCCTGGTCAATCTTTAGAATTTCTGTTTCTCCTGCTGTTTCCTCATTATCAATCTTATATTTGGCAATATCAAGCACACAAATGTTCTTCTCAGAGAGTTTGTATTCATAAGGGCCCGATAATGAAACCTTACGGCCTTCTTTCAGATTCTCAATACTTTTTGTGTTTTTACCATTCAGTGAATTAACGACATAAAGATGCTCTCCGGAGGGATAAAAATCTGATGTAATTTCAATATTGCCTCCTTTATTTTCAGCATTAACCGCATTTTGCTCAGCTGTCAGGCAATTCCATTCGGTTACGGCTCCTGTACCGGGAATAGTTACTTTTACATTCTCATATTTTATTGAAGTACTCATATTCATCAACACGACGTACTTAGTGCCCTTATCATTGCGTACCTGACAAAATACATCTTGAATAGGAGCCCCGGTTTTACTATCTGTAACTTCCACAATCGGAGCGATATATTTTTTACAGGCACTAACAACTGCATCTTCTTCAAAAGGAACTTTTACAGACTGAGCAGAAAGTGTAGAAGGATCAGATGATTTCAATGCATCAACGTATTGTGGAGCATCACCTGCAAAGATTACACTTCCTCCTTGTTTCTTAAATTCTTCAAGGATCTTCATGGTTGAACGACGGATGGTAGTCATTCCACTTACCAACACAGTTTTATAAGATGCTTTCCCGATCCACAATACCGGATGCCCGGCATTGTCATGATCAATCCGGTACAAACGGCCAATCATCTCTTCATCACCATAATCGTAATCGATTCTGGCTCCCAGAAGCCAATTATACAAATCACGATATTGATCATCAATTTTACCGATTTCAGGAGTACCGGCACCAAGTCCGTTTGCCCAACCAACGCCAACCTGACACCATACACTTTCAATAGGACTGATGACTAACAGATCACATTCCGGTTTTCCTTGTTCCAAAACAACATTCAACCGAGAGAAATAATCTTCGAGTTTACTATAGTCCTTCCACCATCCGGACTGAAAAAAGATACTCGCAGGATAATCTCTTTTGGCTTCTCCTTCCATAGTATACCACGAAAGATGATGACATCTTAAATTAATTCCGAATAGTGCTTGCCAATTACTGACTGCCTTATAATTTTCAAAAGTCATTTGCCATCCGGTACACCCATACGTTTCCGATAGCAATCTTTTCTTTCCTAACTGACGGGCTACCGAAGCCACTTGCTTAACAATGCAATAATTTCTATTTCCTTCGGTCAACACATCAACACCCGGACAATGTTCGTATTCATAAGCTCGCATTAATGATCCCTGCATTGCAGCTTGAGCAACCAGGTTATCTTCGTGAAGGAAATGACCAGTTAGCTTCATCTTATTATTATCACACCAGGTATAAATTGGTTTGACAAAATTATTCAGGAACATTTCCTCAAGAATTTCCATATAATGCCATTTTACCTGAGCAATCGTTTGTCCGTCTTTTTTCAGAAAGACTTCGGGAAGACGGTCAACAATATCATATCCGAATTGTTTTTTAAAAGTCGCAGGAAGTTCATTCGTCCATGGAGCCATCCATTTTCGGTTCTTATTATCATTTCCGAAATCTGTCATTACTGATCCCCGATGAGGTTCATCGGTGAATATTCCTTCAATTGAACTACCAAGACGAGAGCCACAATTCTTTTTATACTTTTCATGTGTCATCGAGATATATTTATCGGTAGCGGCTCTTTGTAAAGTGTTAAGGTAAGTGTAACCGTTATAAAAGCTCGATTTTTTCATTTCTTCCTGAACAAACATCAACACTGTTTTTCCGGCAAGAGCTGAAGACGGAGTTGTTTTTGCAATTCTTTTGCAATCGGTATAATTTAATCCGTCGAGGTTACAAGTAAAAGCAGCAATAATTGAATCATTCCAGGTAAATTGGTTTGCAGGGACACAATACAAACTAACAAATTTCATTCTGTATTGAGGATCGCGGGTAACAAGTCCACCTGCAGTACCTGAAGGCCATCGGTCTTCATCATAAAGCCATGCTTTCATCCCTATTTTCTTTGCTTTATCAGCACAAGCATTGGTATAATCCATCCATTCTTTCCCCATGTATTCGGTATTCAATCCGGTACGGGAATGCATGAAGAATCCGCCCATCCCCATTTGTTTGAGGACATCAACTTGACGCAACAATTCATTTTTTTCCAGTTTTCCATTCCATGCCCAGAAAGGTGCACCCCGAAATTCGACTCCGGGATCTTTGAATAGCTGATATACATTCCTTTCCGATTTGACAGGATGCTTTACTTTCCCCTTATTCGATGAATAAACGTTCATCGCCATGAACGAAACCATCAGGAAAAAGAATATTCTTTTGAGATTCAAAAGACAACAATACTTTTTATTCATTTTCATTCCCATTTGGTATTAGTTAATTGCATATATTCTAATTATTGACTTACAACAAAACAGGTTATTCTAACTGACAGGACTCAGACAAACGTCAAAATCCATCTTCAGATATATTCTTTTAGAAGCGCAACTTTCAATACTCCATTTTTAAAATCATAGACTTTTTAAAATAGCAGCCAGTTTCAGATCCGTATCAATTTCACGATCAATATGAAATCCCCAGAAAGAGTTAATCCAACTAATATTCTCTTCTCCTCTAAACCAATTTTCCCATTTATCATGTTGAGCTTTATCCCTTTCTATTTTCATTTCCTTTAGCCATTTTGTTGCTGACTCTAAATGTGTGGCTGCAGTTTTAAAGTCCTTTTTCCCGATAGCTTCAAATGCAGATAATACATCAGCTCCCCAATGATTTACAAGCCGAGAGGTTTGCACCTGCAGGGTAAATGAATCAAAATAGAATTGTCGACGAGAAGAATTGACCAGAGAAGTAGCCTCTTTCACCTGATTATATAACACATCCCAGGAAAGTGACGTTTCTTTCAGATAAGGAAGCCCCATTTTCCCAAAACGATCGCCACTTGGGATTCTTACTCTATTAGCAATATAATCCCCAATCGCTTTACCAATATCTGATTTTCCTTTAATTGAATCCAAAATATTCCCAGGCATAACGGTATACCAGGAGATACTCTCTACAACAATAGTACTTCGGCAGGGCATTTCCATTCCCCAGTACTTTTCATAAAGGTCAACTATCTTTTTTACATTGGAAGAGCTATATTGTTTTTTACACCAGCTTTCGGTAAAAGTTCTCCAATAGTCCGGATTGGCTTTCCAAGGTTTTGCATTGTTTGTAACATCCATCGCCATGGATATTTTTAATGGAAGTTCCCGGATGTCACCAACATTAAATTCAGCCATCGTAGTCGCATTGGCATTAACAGCCTTTAAAAGTTCATGTTGGACTTGTTTTAAAGGAGTCCACTGCACCCACTGATTATCGCAATAAGTCAAATGAAAAAAGATCCCATGCAACGGATTCCTTGCAAAGTCTTCTTTTGTGGGGACCTCGCCCATCATCCCAAATGAAGGATTATCAGGCCAAAGAATAACTGTGTTTTCCGGGAATTTCAACTTCCCGGTATGATACTGAAGAACAGGATCACCTCTCATCACATAGGAACAGATTGGTTTTCCCTTGGAAGGATCAAGATATTTATCCAGCAACTTTGTTTGTTCTCTAATCGCATCATTGGTAAAAATAGTCCTGCCTTCAGGAGTTCTTGGTGAGCCCGGGTCTGTTTCACAGAAATCACGGTCATTCCATGACTTTAATCCAACTGGCCAGATTGCCAGATAATCTTTATACTTCTTCACGGATTCTTCCCAGAATGAAATCATTTCGTCCCGATTAGTACTCCAATCATATGGAAGATCCTTCCCGTATTTATTTTGCACAAAAGGGCCCCATTCATGTGATGTATTTGCTATAAGCATATGCATATGCGAGCCCATTACGGATAGCCCCCGGTCATTGGCTAATTTTAAAGTTGTAGAATCGGGAGACCATCCGTACTCGATAATCGTATAGAAGTTTGCCCTCATTCGGCACATTGTCTCAAATATATCCGCCCAGACTTCCGGTTCAATACGCATATCATCTTTATTCGGGCCTTTCCATGACAGAAGATAATTTTCATCATTCACGAACCACCCCCGGTATTTAAAAGTAGGCTCACCCTTGGTGACCGTTCCAAAATTCCAGACAGCATTCGAAACTTTCTTCGGTTTGGCATCGGTCCATAGTTTTTGAGGGTCAGTTCCAAAAACCTTCTCACTGATATCATACAATCCATACATGGCACCACGGCCATCACTTCCGGCAACCAACAATACATTATAACCTTTATTGAAAGGATCCTTAAGAGGTTTGATAACATAGCTTTCCCATTTGCCCTGAAGAGATGAAAAATCGACCTTCCCCTCTTTCTCCAAGGTTGCAACCTCCATTGGGATATTTGAAACTTCAAACGGGATAATAACAGTTGTCGCGTTAGCAGGTAATTGAGATTCTACAATAAAAGCAGAACCGGTAGCTTCCTTGCAATCCTTTTGGATATCATCTACCGCATATTTAATAATCGTTGAAGTATTTGTCGGTAACAGGACCGAAGTCTTTACAGCTTTACCTGTAAGATGCAAATTCAACTCTTTTGCATAACCCTTATTCCAGTAAAGGCTAAAAAAAGAAATGATTATAATTAACCACAAATCTCTTGTAGAAAATCTCTTCGATTTATGATTTGCCATGTTTAATGGAATTCTCATCATTTTTTGCTTTTTTAATAATTATCTCAGTTAGTTCTTTATCGTGTTTAATTTAAAATACCGTTTTCTGTAATTATATTTTTGCTCCTAATTGTCATACATTCCTATGATTCCTTAACCCCGGAGAAGGTTCAAATGTCATATTTCAATTCACATCGCGAACAGTTACCAACATACTCAATAGTACCCTATTAAGACAGATTTTTACTTCATTTTAAAAGAGTAGGTCCCTGCAGCAATACGATAAACTAAGCATCCTTCAGCTTTTGATAAAAACTGAATACCCTTTATCGATTTTGCACCCAAGAGCTTCTCTCCTTCAAAGATTTGTCTTCCTGCAGTTTCAGGCAAATAAAGGACTGCAGTAGTATTTGCAGGAATTCTAAGATTTAGGATAATCATATCACCGTCTTTGGTCCATTCAGAAACAATCTCTCCATGAATACTATTCATACTTCCTTTTGCATGATTTAATCCGGAAACAAAACGGGGTTTGATGATAATATTCTTAAATCCGGGATTCGCAGGATCTATATTGATCCCTGCCAAAGTTCTCATCATCCATGCACTCACTTCTCCCATCATGATATGATTGAGTGAGCTCTCCGATTTCCAGTCTTCATGCAATGTAGTTGCACCATTCTTGATCCACCACCCCCAGGAAGGCTGTGTATCTTTCGATGCTACCAGATAAGCTAAATCAGAATGTCCGGTGTTGCTTAGTGCATTTAACAAATACTTGCTTCCTAATAAACCTACATCCAGACTATTTCCATTATCTTTCACTGACTGAGCAAGGGACAATCCCACTTTCTCCTGCATCTCTTCCGGCACGATACCGAAATACAGGGCTGCACTTAAAGCCGTCTGGCTTCCATTCGCATAAATTCCTTTTTCCCGATTAAAGTATTTTCTATTTATTGCGTCTTTTATCTTCGTGGCCAACTTTTTATAATACGATTCTTCTTCTGTCCTTCCGGTCATTCCTGAGAACTTAGATAATAAAAGGGCATCCATATAATAATAACAGGAAGAAGTCAATTCAACAGGGGTCTCTGTTTTCCAGGGTACCCAATCTCCCAAACCAATATCGACCAGATTATCTTTTGACCGATAGGTCAGAAAATCGACATATCGTTTATAATTTTCGTAATGTAGTCGAATCAGATCTTCGTCTCCATAGTACTGATAAAGGTACCATGGGATCAATAACAATCCGCTATCCCAGGCAGGTCCGTTACCCCAGGAATATCCCCAACCGGAACTTGGTATAATACCCGGAACCTCTCCGCTGTTTCGTTGTTCATCGGCAAAATCATTGATCCATTTCTCATAAAATAAGATCCCGTCATAATTGAACAGCCCAAATTCAGCAGCAATATGCCCGTCCCCGGTCCATCCGTTTTTCTCACGATGAGGGCAGTCGGTAGGAATACTAAATAAGTTAGACAAATAAGACCAATTTGTTGCGCTCCAGATTGCATTCTCTAAAGGATTAGAACACTCGAAGTTTCCGAGAGGGGTAAGATCCGTATGCATGACCATTCCTTCTAAATCTTCTTTATTGAGTTCAACCGGTTTATCGGAAGTGATTTCAACATATCTGAACCCATGGTAAGTAAAACGGGGGGTATATTCTTCTTCACCTTCCCCTTTTAAGATATAGATATCGGTCTGCCCCTGTTCTTCCGGATCTTCAAAGCTATAATACTGGTTAATTATCTGATTATCCAATCGTCCTTTAGCATCTAATCGTTCTCCATGTTTGATTCTCAGAACAGTTCCGCTCTCGCCTTTGACATGAAGTTTACTAACTCCTGCGAAATTCTGACCTAAGTCATATAAAAAGGTAGTAGAATTTATTTTTATAAATGTTTTCGGCTTTAACTCTGCAGTTATCCGAATGGGCGGCATAAGCTGAGATTTTATACGTCCTTCATGTGGTAAAA
Organism: Bacteroidota bacterium; assembly: GCA_030706665.1. GTDB lineage: Bacteria > Bacteroidota > Bacteroidia > Bacteroidales > Prolixibacteraceae > JAUZOB01. The sequence goes on along the minus strand of JAUZOB010000046.1, from coordinate 3,714 downwards.
TTGCGGTAGCCTGTTTCCATGAATGATCGTCAAAGCCCATGGTATTCCATCCGACTTGTTCCAATCTCGCATCGTATTTTTCACCGGAATAGATATTATTGAACACGATTGGTCCGGTACCGACTTTCCAGGAAGGATCAGTACAAATGATTTCTTTTTCTCCGTTTTCATATTCTATTGACAGATTAAAAAGAAATCTCGGTCTGCCCCTCCATGGTGCTTTATCAAAATACCAGACAGCTTTAGATTGTTCGTTATACCATCCGTTTCCCAAGATTACACCTATTGCATTCTCTCCTTCCTTCAGAAGAGAGGAAACATCATAAGTAGCATACAGAGCAGTCTTATCAAAACGGGTATATCCCGGATCAAGCATATGATCTCCTGCTTTCTTCCCGTTCAGGCTTAATTCATAATAACCCAGGCCACAGATATAAGCTAATGCTCTTTTAACTTTCTTTTTTACACTAAAAGTTTTCCGAAAGTAGGGTGCCGGTTTATAATTTATGTCTTGTCCGTCATCAATCCAATTACCTTTCCAATCCTTTAGACCAAAGAGGCCGGTATTCCAACATGCAATAGTTGACGAAACCGTTGGCCTTCCGTTTTTGTCCCATACAATCACTGTCCAGAAATATTGTTTATCAGGTTGCAAGGGACGTCCATTATATAGGATTGAACTTGTCAGAGAACTATGCTTCTTCCCTGAATCCCAGACATCAGCTTTCCCCGTTGATAAGAGTAATGAATCAGATGCCACCAAAATTCTGTACGCAGTCTGAGAGGCACCTCTCCGATCATCATTGATTCTCCATGATAATCTGGGCTGCGTAACATCAAGTCCAAGCGGATTACTTCGGTATTCGCATCTCAGATCAACAGGTTTACAAAGATTCTGTCCGAAAGATTGTATTAGCAATGCTTCGCAAAAGAAAAAAAGCACAGCTCTTAACAAATTCATTTTCATCTGTAATTCGTCTTTTCTTTGATGTATTCTTTAAAAACAATGAGCTCAATTTTCTCTAATAGAGAGAATTGAGCTCATAACAAAAAAGGCTTATCTCTCAGAGAAGTCCAATTTTATAGTATTAGAGTGTGGTTTAATTCTGAATACCACATTCTCTTGTGGCTTGTCAAAATATCCCTTTTTCGCAATTACATGATAAGCCAAGTCTTTAAATGTGCAATCGACACGCTGACTACTGATTTTATCAAAAGGCAATTTCGCACTATTCGCGGTAGTAAGATCAAGATACCATTTATCCGGTCCTTTCCCTTCAAGTTTTATTTGCATTTCACGCTCTGTTAAATCTATCACCAGATTCCCAGAGAAAGGCAATAATGGCCATACAATATGCAGCTTTCCGGGAATCGAATCCGTTATAATAGGATTACCTCCGGATATTTGTATTTCCTGATCTTTTACAAAAAATTTGAATCTTAATCCAGCAATCGTATCCGGTGTACTCCACACATAGCCATCAACAAATGGAAGGGTGAAGAAAGAGCAATTAGAAGTAAGTCCTTTTTGTGTCAAATAATCGGAAGGTAGTTTTTCATCAAACATATGAATATCACGGAATCGAAGTGTTCCCTTTTCCCATAATAAGTTGGTTCTGAAGAACCGACTATTGAACCAAACTGTTTTACGATCACTGCCGTTGAGATCTTCTTGTACTGTAACTGAAGTTGAAGGTGTTGTTTTGTAACGATTATGGAACCATTTCCCTGCTTCAGCCAATGTTTTAATCTGAATTTTATTCTCGTCTCTTAACTTAGCAACTAAAGGAATTTGTATCTCATATCCTTTTGACATTCTATCCCAAGTAAAAGAATTTTCTTGCCCTACCTGCACATAAGCATATTCCATGCAAGCGCGCTTGGTGAACTCATTAAAATACCAATTGACCCATGTAGCATCTCCGCCTCCATTTTCGTAAGAAGGTTCAAGTGTTGAGACACCTTGCCAATCCGAACCTAATCCATCGTCATATTGACGGACCGGATCGCTTCCCAGCATTCTGAATACAGGAACCGGAATTTGATTTTCCGGATTTTGGGCAGGCATCAGTTCATTTTTGACACTAGGATAATAAGCCTGATTCCAATATCCTCCCCAAAGGGTATATCCATCTGTACCAATCTGGTCACGACACATACAACAAGCTACAATCCCGTATTTTTTATACATATAATTCAAAGAATGAGCATCTATAAACCATGACCCGACAGATTTCGGATAATGCCCATATATTTTTTTAAAGTCAGCCATATAAGTATCAACAATTTTCTCTCTTTCCTGAGGGGTATAGCCGATAGAGAAACCGACATTGGCAGCCCAATCCCAAGGATATCTTCCTCTCCACTTTAATCCCGAATTCTCAATAAGTGGTTGTGGAAGTTCCCACCATGCACCAACTTCAAAGAGGCTATCGGGCATATTTTTAAAGAGCTTTTGATATCGGGAATCCATTAAGGCATCGTACTGAAGGAGAAAGGTTCCTTTCAGATTATTCTTTCTCATTATCTCAGTTTGCTTTACAACTGTTTGAAATAACACATCTTCTGTTATTTCTGCCACTCTTGGTTCACACAGTCGTATAAAATTGATGATATTTACAATATGGGGTTTTGGGTCTATCTTTTTTACATCATTTTGCTTCTTCGAAGCATACAAGAAAGAGTTCACCCCCATTAAAAGAAGCACTCCCAAAGAAATGACACGAACTTGGTTTTTGACTAACTTCATAATTTTACAGATATTATTTTAATACAGAAATGATTTATCTCTAAACGTGAATTGTATTTATACATTGCTTTAATTGAAGATGAATCTCTAACTATTAACAATTTTAACATCCAACAGTCCAGATCCAAATCATTTCTGATTGCTAACTAATCCTCTTATTTTAATCGTTGTCTTAGTTCATCAAGGCCAATTATCATTAAGCGGCCAATTGGTTTTCCGTTCCGATAAGTGATTGCCCAAACATCTGAAGCACCATCAGGAATATCGACAGGTTTCTGTTCGTATTTTTTTGAATAGTTATCAGGGAAAGTAAAGTCGAAAGTATAATAAACGTCTAATCCTTTTATTTCCGTTTTAAAGGTCAACTGCATATTCCCATCTTTATCTTTAACAGGAACAATGTATAAATCATACATACTGGGAGCATAATTTATTTTTGCTTTTTCCAAACGAGGTAATTGAGCTTCCAGGCGAGGCACAAAATTATCCCAATCTCTCTTTTCTTTTGGAGACCATAAAGTCTCTGCCATGGCAATAGCTCTTGGCCATGTCATATATTCAGCCCTACGTTCATTAGGGATAAATTCTGTCCATAAATTTCCTTGTCCACCAAGAATATACTTCGGATCAACTTCTTCCGGACACGGTTCGAATTTATATAAATCAGAGATTCTCAAACCAGCACCACCTGAATAGATCTTTTCAATATTAAATTCTCCTTGTATGTGATCCAGATAACAATACAAGTCAGGAGTCATAACGACTTCGTGACCTGCCTTCGCTGCAGCGATTCCTCCTTCAGTCCCTCTCCATGACATTACACTGGCACCTGGTGCTAATCCACCTTCAAGAATTTCATCCCATCCGATTATTTCTTTTCCTTTGGATTCTAAGATCTTTTCTATTCTCTTAATAAAATAACTTTGAAGTTCCGATTCATTCTTCAATCCTTCATCAGCGATTCT
>JAUZOB010000459.1 GCA_030706665.1 Bacteroidota bacterium | reverse complement strand
GTATTGATGGTTGAAAGATTATTTACGTTTGCACTCTTTCCCTTTGTAAGCACATTACTTTTATCAAACACGACAAAATAGCTTTGATAAGCGTCAAACTGCATAGGAATCTTAGTTCTTCCGCTTTCAGCCATACACTTTAATTGTTTAAATACTTTACAACTTATGGGATCCCATAATTCAGGGGCTCCTTTAACTGAGCGAAAAATACAGTCAGCAGAAATTTGCCGTGATGTGGTATTCGATACGAAATAAATATCTTGGCTGCTAGTTTCCCGATGAGTATAACGAATTGGTCCGGTTGATTCAAAATCGACACTTACATTTTTTTGATTCAGAATAGATGCTGTGAGATCATAGTCCGGATACAAAGCTGTCGAATCATTAAGACAAAGACCTTGTCCCCAATATATCATTCCATTTCCGTAAACTCTGGAAGCAAGACCGACTGGTAAAGACAGATCACCCCATAATTGCAATGCTTTGTTTCGAAGCTGAGCATCACATTCCGGATAATTTACAAGACTCGGGGACTTCTTAGGTGGATTTCCAACAACAATTGCTCCGGCTTTTACTAAAGATTCTATTTTTGCCAGCAACTCAGGAGTCATAGTTTCAACCGAAGGAAGTACAAGCAATTTATAGTTCGCGCCTCCAGGGAAGGTAATCTGGTGATTCATCACAGAAGCTTTAGCCATTAACAATCGAGGAGAGCAACCGTCGAAATTATATCCTTTTCGATCAGGGATTGTATCGTTTCCAATCAAAGCAGATTTGGGAGCTCGAAAAACATGAGGTGCACCCTCAGGAGTAAGATATAATATATCTGCAACTCTCAGCCCTTGCTGCAACATATAAGAACAACGGGCTATATATTTATGATAGTCGGTAACCATTGGCCACCATGTTTGTCCTCTATCCCAGTGAACCCCATAAGGTCCCATTGTCATTCCCGGTCTATATTGATCGCCTAAAGGCTTATGTGCAAAAGTATGATAAAAGAAACGGTTTATTCCGGCACAAAATGCCCAGTCCCCTTGATTCTTCAGCGCACCGGGATAAAGTTTCCATGCTTCAAATGATTCTGAGGTAAACGATTCAGCTGCCACAATATGAGAACCAATCAAATTGGCTATTGAAGTTGCCTCGATGCAACTGAAAGAAGAATTAAAGCCATAACCTTTACTCCAGAATTCACACATAGGGATATCGGCCACAGCTCCTAAATCCAAATCAGAAGTCGGATTCATATCGTAGGGTTCTATTGATAAGCCCAAACCGTATTTCTGACAAAGTTTTTTAAGATATCCGGCATGATTCTCAAGCACCAGTTCATTGGCTGTCTGACGAAGATCCCATAGGAATCGTTCACTCTGTTCCGTATTTGCAACTACTCTTCCGGAGTATACCGGAAGAAATGGATTCGGATCGTATCCTCTCCGTTTTTGAAACTCCATTCTAAAATCAGAATCCCAATTTTGAGAACCCATTTCCCAACTGTCCATATGTAGCATTGTCCAGCCATAACCCGACTTATTCTTGGCTGTACCGACCTTTCTCAATAATTTCCCGACATATTCATTAAAGTGATTACGGAAAGCGATCGTATCAAATTTATCGCATTCAAAGCCTAACCCCGGATAAGGTGCCGGTCGCGTTATGGCTCCATTATTACGAACACCAAATCGCATGATTGTCCAATTACCCGACGGGACATTCCATTCCAAGCTTCCGTCAGGTTGCAATAACGAAGAGAGGTCTCTTATTTCATCCTTCTGAATTGATGCTTCCGGATGTTCCGGATAACTTATTGCAGTAGGCAGATACGATTTTACTCCCACTACTGAGGTATAGGGTTCTCTATAGTAAAGAGCCTTTTCATCAATTCCTCCTATCTTGCCATTT
>JAUZOB010000458.1 GCA_030706665.1 Bacteroidota bacterium | reverse complement strand
TGTTCTTAACCCATTGATTAAACAAGGATTTTCAGCATGAAGGCCACGTATATTATACTCCTCATAACCTGAGTAATGGGTAACGCCCGATACATTTTCCAAGGCATTGGAAAGATGAAATTCCATTCTGTCGTTGATCAGTTCTTTTGAAACTGTTGAAACGGATAGTGGAAAATCTTTTATTGCAGTTGGTGTTTTGGTGGCGGCAGAAGAATAATCGCTTTTATAAGAAGTTTTAATACAAGCAGTAATTTCTACATGCCGAAGCTGATTTATACGATATTTCAATCTGATAATGTCGAGGTTGATATTTTGGTTGTTTTGCAATGCAATCGCTTGCTTTAAGGTCTTAAATCCAACACCCGAAATGACCAGAGTATCCTTGAGGGCGGGAAGATTGGTGAATGAAAAAGAACCGTTGATATCAGCTTTCGTTTTTATACCCTGACTTTGAAGAGTAAGAGTTACAAAAGACGCCGGTACATCATCGGAAGAATAAACTTTTCCATAAACTTTTGTCGTTTTTTGCTGTGCGGAAACCGAGCCTTGTACAATCATTAAAATCAGGAAGAGGAATAAACGGAAACGAAAGCAGATCATAAGTTTTATTCATTAACAAATTTAGCTATGCTGGTAAAGAAAATAAAAAAAACGTTATTTCAGCAAACTTCCTTGTTATGAATATTTCTTGACACATTAAAAAGTATCAGTTCAAATATTCAAAAAAAGGGAGCCTCAACATGAAGCCCCCTCTATATTATTTCTAATAAGATTCTTTTTCGCTTATTATTTTGCGTTATAACCTTCTGCTATAACGATAAAATCGACAGAGATGTTTTTAGGCAAATTCAACTCTATCTCACGTTTTTCTCCGGCTAAGAGATTGATATAGCCATCTGAAAAATAAGCCGGTAATAAAATTTCATTTGTCGATTTATCCACTGCATTTAACTTTACCGCGGCAGCCATTGTTTGGGAAGGATTCGATACTTCTACGATTGTTTTCCCGTTTGCCTTTCTTACATTGATATTCAGTTTTACCCTTTGCAGATCATTCAATTTCTGATAAGCATCTTTGTTTCCATCAGTCATCCAATAATCATTCGTAGAAAGAACATTTCCTTTCTTATCTTTCAACTCTAAACGTATCAGATAAATGGAGGGTAGTCCATTGACTTTCTCAGGAATAAAACATTTTGTCGCAGCATTCGCTTTGGCATCAAATTTTGCTGTTTTCTTATAGAGCTCTTTCCCTGTCAGATCAATAAAACGGATATTTGCGGTCAATGACTTATGACTATTTCGGGTTGAATTGACAATCATGACATCATGATTAGGCAGATTCATCTGAATATGCATCGGTTCGCAAGCCTTTTTCGCACCGAAGTAAGACCCCGGAGTCTCATAATCGTAGGTGTAGGTTTGCCAGATCATGCTTGGCCATGCAGGATGGCTCATCCATAATATCTGACCGGTAGTGTTATTCCACATCTTACTGTTCCATGCTTCCATGATATTTCGCCAGGCATCATAAGTAATGAACTGAGCTTTACGGGTAAAATCTTCCATGCTGTTGGGTGTTCCATATCTGTTCACTGCATCCATGAAATCACCAAAATTCTGTGACTTATGATGAAGATCATGATAAGCCCAAACATCATTGATTGGCCACTGATCTTCGGGTGCAATAAACTTGCGGATCGTGTTTGCCGTAGGAATGGCAAAAGTTCCTATTTCTGTCAAAAATCCTTTTGCCCGCTCCGTATAGTACAACGAAGGATCTTTAAAGTATCCCCAGGGACCGCTTGATTCCATATTCAGGTAACGGGATTGTCCGTGATAATGACGTGTAGGATCTTCTTTGGCCATCATCGCAGTAAGAAGCGGTCCCATTCCATAAGGAGCGAATCCTTCATTACG
>JAUZOB010000457.1 GCA_030706665.1 Bacteroidota bacterium | reverse complement strand
TCCCGTAAATAGGGATCGGACGGTTATTCCGGATATTATTAATTGCAAGCGGAATCAGTTTCTCCGGAAAATGATTCGGGCCGTAGTTATTCGAGCAATTGGAAACTACAACCGGCAACCCGAAAGTGTGAAAATATGCTCTTACAAGATGATCGGAGCTTGCTTTGGATGCAGAATAAGGACTGCGGGGATCATACTTCGTAGTCTCGGTAAAGAATCCTTCATCTCCCAATGATCCATAAACCTCATCAGTTGATATATGATAGAACCGTTTGCCTTCAGTTTTCCCATCCCAGATTGCACGTGCTGCATTCAAAAGATTAACAGTGCCTACAATATTCGTAGTGATAAATTGCATCGGATTTTCAATTGACCGGTCCACATGCGATTCTGCTGCAAGATGGATTACTCCGTCAAAATTGAACTTCGCAAATAACTGTTGGATAAAGTTGCTATCGGTTATATCTCCATGCACAAATTCATAGTTGGGACTATTTTCTATATCTCTTAGATTTTCAAGATTACCCGCATAAGTTAAAGCATCCAGATTGACAATATGGTAGTCAGGATACTTTGTCACAAAAAGCCTGACCACATGAGAACCAATAAATCCGGCTCCTCCGGTGATTAATATATTCTTTTTCATATAAACACTATTTTCAAATTAAAAGTACTCTCAATTTTACAATTTGCCAAATTCCGATCCAACCGGGAAGATATTCTGTCCTTTACCCCCACTGCTTTATCGGGTTTCATTTAAAGATCAGAAAGCCTTTAACGTTAATCAATTGTTACCCGCCAGCGGCAAATTCCCGACACCTGTTTATTATCGAATCTCAAACAGCTATCCCTTTCTTTGTTTGCCCATTGTTATTAATCGGCATTTCTTCTTAACCAACAAATTGTAACGTATTACTCCAAATATGCGCTAAAAGGAACAATATTTTGTCAATCTTATCATTAATTTTGTAATAATTTATGATTCCTTAATCTTTCACCGTGAATCATTATACTGAAATTGAGCAATATAGTCCTCTAAACAAATAGCGATTATGGTTAAAAAATGTATCTTTTCGACTATTCTTATATTCTTTGTATTAACAGGTATTTCATCTTTAAAAGCTGAAATCAGAAACTACGGGAAATATACAGCAGTAGGAGAATACAAAGGGCAACAAGTTATCATTCTCCGTAGTTTTCTGGAGAACAATATTCCTCATTTCTTTTGCGTCAATCCACACAATCTTGAAACATTGATCATTGAGAAAGACAACATGAGGTTTTACGAGACTTCTCTTGACTCAATCCTGAAGAAATTTGCCTTTACTCCCTATGCAAGATTAATTCAGGATGCGTACAATAATTCTTCCAGGTTGCAGGATGCAGGGTTAACACATGTGTCCTCTTCGCGTTGTTACGTCATCACCACCGATCTCTGTCCGTCACGAAAACCGCTGGATTATAAGCTATATCAATCCATTATTCGCGACCTTGGAAAAATAAAACCTATCCCAATTTGTATCACCTTATCCGGTAAATGGATGGAGAAACATGCCAATGACCTCAATTGGCTTGAGCAGCTTAATAAAGCAAAGATTTTTCAAATCACCTGGGTTAATCATTCTTATACTCATCCCTACAAAAAACGAGTCCCATTAGACGAAGACTTCCTATTATCTAAAGACGTAAATCTTGACTACGAAATATTAGCCACAGAGCAAAAAATGCTGGAATCAGGAATTACCCCTTCCATCTTCTTTCGTTTCCCGGGTTTAGTGTCAGACCGGAAAGTATTTGATAAAGTGGTTTCATATGGCATAATCCCTATCGGGAGCAATGCCTGGTTAGCTAAAGGACAGAAATTAAAGCCCGGAAGCATTGTCCTGCTTCACGGAAACTGCAATGAGCCGGTGGGAGTGAACGATTTCATCCAATTTCTGAACGAAG
>JAUZOB010000456.1 GCA_030706665.1 Bacteroidota bacterium | reverse complement strand
TTATGAGGGTTATTATTCAACGCGTAAGTCGTTCTTCTGTTACTGTTGAAAATAAGATAAAATCTTCGATTGGAAAGGGTCTCATGATTCTGGTTGGAATAGAAGAAGCTGATTCTAAAGAAGATATTGAGTGGCTAACAAAAAAGATTGTAAATCTCAGGATCTTTAATGATCCGAATGGTGTTATGAACCTTTCAGTAACCGATGTCGGAGGAGAGATTCTTGTAATCAGTCAATTTACATTGCATGCCAAAACAAAAAAAGGGAATCGTCCCTCTTATATCATGGCTGCCGGTCCTGAAATTGCCATCCCTCTTTATGAACAGTTTGTTTCTCAATTAAGTACTCTTTTAGGAAGAGAGGTAATGACAGGAGTATTTGGAGCGATGATGGATGTTGAACTTGTGAATGACGGACCTGTTTCAATTATTATTGACTCAAAAAACAGAGATTTCTAAGACGATGGATGATAAACCTGCATTAACACTGTCTGACGTCCAGAATACAGTCGATCAGTGGATTGAAACTTATGGCGTCAGGTATTTCAATGAATTGACCAACATGGTTCTACTTACCGAGGAAGTAGGGGAACTGGCAAGGATAATTGCACGTAAGTATGGCGAACAGTCGTTTAAAGACTCTGATCGTGACAAGGATTTAGCCGATGAAATGGCTGACGTGTTATGGGTGTTGGTGTGCCTTGCAAACCAGACCGGTGTTGATCTGAATGAGGCTTTTCGGAAGAATATGGAAAAGAAAACCCTTCGGGATTCCGAAAGGCATCTTAATAATGACAAATTAAACAAATAGATAATCATGACAGAACAGAATCAATTATCTCAGGAACAAATTGATAATGAAGTCCGGATCATTAAAGAGATTGCTGCGAAAGAACAGAATATTGATGATTTGAAGTTTGCTTTTTCATGCATCGATTTGACAACATTGAATGTCACCGATAACGAAACTCATGTAAATGAATTTGCTTCCAAGGTGAATACTTTTATTGATATGTATCCTGATTTGGATCCCGTTGCAGCTGTTTGTGTTTATCCGAATCTGGTGAGTTCGCTGGAGGAAGCTCTTGATTTGTCGCAGGTAAGAATTGCTTCGGTTGCAGGAGGTTTTCCTACATCCATGACATTTACCGAATTAAAAATCAGTGAAGCCCGGATGGCTGTTGAAGCCGGAGCCGACGAGATAGATATAGTTCTGCCGGTGGGAGCTTTCCTTGATCGCAAATATGATTTTGTACACGAAGAAATAGCTCAGATTAAAAAGGCAATAGGGGAGGTTACTTTAAAAGTTATCCTTGAAACCGGAGCTTTGGACTCCCTGCAAAATGTCTGGAATGCTTCTTTGCTGGCGATGAATGCCGGGGCAGATTTTATTAAAACATCTACCGGTAAAATTGAACCTGCTGCAACCCTGGAAGCTTCTTTGATAATGTGTAAAGCAATTCAATATCATTTTGAATATACCGGAGAAAGAATCGGATTTAAAGCGGCAGGCGGAATCGTAACTTCACAACAGGCATTAGAATATTTGACATTGGTAAGAGAAGTGCTCGGTGAAGAATGGCTGACCCCTGCTAAGTTCAGAATCGGGGCAAGCAGGTTAGCAAACAATCTGCTTTCTGATATCTTCGGAAGAGAGATAAAACATTTTTAATCCCTTGGAACTCTTTTGGGAAGATACTTCTTCGCTCTAATGGGTACGCATCCTTCATGCTTTTCTAAAACACAAATACAGATAGAAATAATTAATCGGAAAACTCTCTTTCATTAAAAGGGAATTTTCCGATTAACGTTATGTTAGGCCGGATATATTATCCGATCTGTAGTCTTGAATATTCTTGTGATTATTTATCGCGGGTAGTAACAAAATAGACCAGATCGATAAATGACTGGCGGGTTTCCGATTCCGGAAATTCTTTGAGCATCTCAATGGCTTTGTCTCTGA
>JAUZOB010000455.1 GCA_030706665.1 Bacteroidota bacterium | reverse complement strand
TACTTATCGTGATGACGAAGCATATAAAAATATAGTACAAAGAGGCCCTTTGTTTCCCCTCAACTCACTTATGTATCATGGGATCTGTATTGCAGATAATGGAATCCCGGGAAAACTGGAAATGAATGACAAGGATATTTCTGATGAAATATGGTCATTCTTCGCAAGCGGCACAGCCATTCAAGAACTTTACATCAATCCGCACAAACTCTCATCTAAAAATTGGAACTGTTTAGCACATGCAATACAATGGGCGCAAAAGAACGAAAGCACATTCGCAGATGTTCATTGGATCGGCGGAAATCCAGTGAAAGGTGAAATTTACGGAAGAGCTGCATGGTCTTCACAAAAAGCATTGATCAGCTTAAGAAATCCATCAGCAGAAACAAAGTCGTTTCATATTAATGTTACTCAGTTAATGGAGCTTCCGGACGGAGCTCCCAAATTATATAATTTTCATTGCCCTGAATTCTTTCATAAAGATATGGGAATAAACACGAAAAAGGTACAGGAATTCGATGTAACCCTGCAACCCTACGAGGTTCTAATATTAGAAGGTGAACCTGTTAAATAGAAATAATAGCCAAAAATAAGTATTCCCCATTATCCTTTTTCTATTAGCTTTAAAGACCACAGTTGGATGAAAAAACACTGTGGTCTTATTTTCCATCCTAATTCTCTTTATCTGCAACGCTGATCATCGCAGAGTTGATTATCTTCTTAGGGACACATTCCAAAGAATACATGGGGAATAATATGATTTGAATCTCTTTCGATCTCCTGTCCGTATCCATATAAAAGATATTGAACTGAAAACTAATGATCGTAAGCTATGTTTATTTTTATTGAATGTTGGAAAGCCCGCCCGGAATGGCTCTCCCTAACCCATGATGAACGGTCGGAATACCTAAATCACCTATCATCCGGAATTAACGAGCTGGCGAAGACAGGTGCAGAAATTGTCACATGGAGTCTGAATGACACAGACACTCCACATCGGATAGATTATGATTATTTCGCCATCTGGAGATTTCCAACGAAAGAGCTTGTTGTGCAATTTGAACAAATCATAGAACAATCAGGATGGTATAATTATTTTGAGCAGGTTAATCTAAGAGGGAAAGAATCTGATCCTCCCACTATAATCAAGCACACAATCCATAATATTTGAAGTTCGGAATTGCTCTAATTTTTTCGCAACAAAGCAGCATGAGCTTTATTTACTTCTATCAGATCAACAATTTCGAAGCCGGTTTCCTGTGCCAGCAACAGTGATTGTTTGAATTCATGAATTTTAACATGCATGATTGGTTCTGCAAAAACAACCAAAGCATTCGGTTTTAAGATGTGATTCAGATTCATAAACAACGCATTCTTATCCGGAACTTCATGAACAACAAAGAACAGTAAAGCGAAATCAATTTTATTCTTCAAGTTTTCAAATTTGTAATTCTCATCAATCAGCAATGGTTCAATGATGTGCTCCACATTTGCCTTTACCGCCCGTTTCATGAGCTTTACTAACATCTTTTCCTGAATATCGGCACAATATACCCGCCCCGTGTCACCTGTCATTTTTGCTAAAGGCAAGCTAAAAAAACCCATGGCACAGCCATAATCCAAAACATGCATTCCGGGTTTCACATAAGGGCTGAGAATCTTCTCCGGATTATGGGCATATCGACGAAAAGGATTCAGCAGAAAATATCCCACCCAGTAGGGACAAATGCATTTACTATCGTGTTTCATCAGCTTTAATTATTTATATCACGAAGGTACCCTACCCTTACAAGATATACAAATAACATTAGACAAATAGGATCGGATATGCTTCTAATTGGAGAAAATGACCGGCGAAAAGGATCTGACAAAACCTATTGGGGAACAACCCCATAATTAATCAACAAGGTTCTATTTAGCCTGGCGACTTACAACAACCACTATTGATGTTTAAAATGTGTATACTAATTTT
>JAUZOB010000454.1 GCA_030706665.1 Bacteroidota bacterium | reverse complement strand
TTGGAGTACAATTTGCAAATAATACAGTTAACCAATAAAGTCAAATTTATAAACAGAAAAGACAGAATTATTGTGACGAATTAAAAAAAAACGGGAAATGCTGGAAACATTCCCCGGTAATGTTGATTAGTAATGTGCATCTGCTTGTGGTATAGGCGAGATGCATAAATAGATTAAACTAAAGCTCAAATTTATGAAAAAAATGTTTTTACCACCTCCACTGTGGAAAGAAAGGTCCACATTAAAAATCTTTCTAGTTATGCGATTAACTTTATTTTTATGTTTGTTCAGTGTTTTGGGCGTTTACGCAAGCTCGTATTCCCAAAATACAAGGTTTAATCTGAATTATAAGAATACTTCAATTAAACAGATTCTGAATGATATCACAAAGCAAAGTGAGTTCGAGTTCTTTTATAGCAATGATGATTTTGATTCAAATTCAAAAGTTAATCTTTCTATAAAGAATGGAACAGTAAAAGACATTCTGGATAAGTTAATTGTTGCAGGGAACATGCAATATCGAGTGGTCGACAAACTTGTGGTTATTTCTCCGGCCAATAGTAAAAAAGTTTCCGAAGCCCCACAAGGTAAATCCGTTAGCGGGGTAGTTACCGATGTAAGTGGTGCTCCATTAGCCGGTGTGACTGTAATGGTAAAAGGGAAAAGTTCCGGAACCGCTACAGATATTGATGGGAAGTATACGTTGAATGATGTTCCGGCGAAAGCAACTTTAATCTTCACTTTTGTCGGTATGAAAACCCAAACGATTGCTTACTCCGGACAACCAAAAGTAAACGTAATAATGACGGATAGCAATATCGGACTTGAAGCTGTTCAGGTAGTCGGTTATGGAACTCAGAAAAAAATAGCTGTGACCGGAGCTGTTAATACGGTTAATTCAAAAGAGATCATGCAGAGTTCTTCTCCTAATTTGATGAATGCATTGTCTGGACGTATGGCCGGTTTGATCTCTATGCAGTCAAGCGGAGGTCAACCTGGTATGGAAGATGCATCTTTCTATTTGAGAGGGGTTGGAACCTTGAACGGAAATTATCCTTTGATTCTGATTGATGGAGTTTACAGATATACGATTTCTACGCTTGATGCAAGTGAGATTGAGTCGGTGTCAATTTTGAAAGATGCTTCCGCAACAGCAGTCTTCGGGGTGCGTGGTGCGAACGGAGTCATCCTGATTACCACCAAGAGGGGAGCCGAAGGGAAAGCCGAATTGAATTTAAACTTTACTCAAAGTTATAATTCCTTTACCCGTGAGCCACCACGTGTGGATTCTTTTGAGTATATGGATCTTAGAAATCAAGCTCTTCGGAATGACGGTTTGGGCATTTATTATACTGATGCAATGATTGCTAAATACAAGGATCCTCTGGCAGGACTTGATCCAAATGATCCGGACTATGCAACCAAAGCAGCAGTAAGGAAATACATGTACCCCAATCATGATTATTACCGGGAATTCATACGTAGATATGCGCCACAAACACGTCTTAACGTAAGTGTTTCCGGAGGAACGAAAAATACAAATTATTTTGTTGATGCAGGATACATTCATCAGGGGGGAAATCTGAATACCGAACCTAAATCTGTTTTGGGTTATGACCCGGCTTGTAAGATGGACCGGTTTACTTTCCGTTCGAACTTAGATTATAAGATTACAAATTCTCTTTCTTCATTCCTGAATTTGGGTACCTATATTGAACAGGTAAATATGCCTGAGGTTGGAGGAATGTATGGAGGTGACAAAGGCTGGATGATCTCTGACCTTATTTATCAGGCTATTTCAGTTACTCCGGTTACTCCTGGTCCTACGACTATAGGCGGATTTGGTGTGGCACCCGGGCAAATTGTTGACCCCGGTTATCTGGATCGTTCTTGCTTCGAACTCATGAACCGTCGTGGATTGTTAAAAGATGTCCGTACAAATTTGAATTCATCTTTCGGAATGAATTGGGATA
>JAUZOB010000453.1 GCA_030706665.1 Bacteroidota bacterium | reverse complement strand
GTTCCTATATCGAAATGATATCCGGACCTTGTTCGAACGAATTGTAATGAGTAGTTCAGGATGGGAGTTAGTATAGACTTGTTTTAGCTTTGTATTGCCGAATCATTAACCATTCATCTCTTTATTATTCCACTAATATAATGAATGATTCTTCTCTTCTTCGTTTTTTTACATTGATCCTGAATTTCTTCATTTTGAATAATCGCCCTTTTAAATCTTCGAAACTCAATCATTCATTTGGACACACCATAAAAAAGGGAGAGGCTGAATTAAATAATCCAGCCTCTCTCTTTTTATTTTCAGATCTTAGATAAAGATATCACGTTCTCCCATATTGATTCGATCATAATCAACTTTAAACTGCGATAATAGCTTCTGGTTCTTTTGAAAATATGAGTGGGCTTCAATTTCAGCAATTTCTTTACGGATCAATGTTTCACCCAGTTGCTTTGTCTCAGGGGAAGCATAATCGTCTAAATATTCCCGAAATGTAAGGACAGCATTTAGTTTGCAATATTTTCCTTCCACGCAATGCTTCAACATTCCCATAATGGTATCTCCGGTCCGACCGCAACGATACCCCGCAGTGCAAAAGCTTGAAATAAAACCCATCTTAGCCATTTCTTGAATATTGCAATCCAGACTTGTAGAATCGCCTATCGTAAACTGGCTATTTTCAAGTTCCTGAAGATATTTATGCTCCTGGTAAGCACCAATCCCGATTTTAGTTGATGCATCTGTTTGTGTACATCCCCTCATGATCGCTTCTTTCTTCGACTGAGGATTTTCCCGACAGGTAACAATCATCCCCGGAAATGGAACTGAAAGTCGCAATACTGTAACCAGTTTTTTAAAGTCATCATCCGAAACTTTATAACGAGAATCCGTACTCATCTCTGCTTCAAGAGCAGGAGTAAGACGAGGGAAAGAAATTGTATGCGGACCAACTCCAAATTGCCGTTCCAGATCAAGAGTATGGTAAAGTAATGACATCACTTCAAATTTCCAGTCATACACCCCGAATAATGCTCCGATTGCCACATCATCAATTCCTCCTTCCATTGCCCGGTGCAATGAATATAAACGCCATAGATAATCTCCTTTAACAGTATTGGCAGGATGGACACTCTCATAAGTAGGACGATGATAAGTTTCCTGAAAAACCTGATAAGTTCCGATACCTGCATTTTTTAACGTTCTCATTTTGGCTATTTCCATTGGAGCCGCATTGACATTTACCCTGCGAATTCCAACAGTTCTTCCGGTAATCGGAGCTTTTCGTTCAACAGAGTAAACCGTACGAATCGTATCGGCCATATAATCAACATCTGAGCGCGGATGTTCGCCATATACCAAAATCATACGTTTATGCCCTTCATCCAAGACGACCTCTGTTTCACGTCTTACTTCATCCATCGTAAGAATCCGTCTGACTTCCTTGGCATTATCTACTCTAAAGCCACAATAGGAACAATTATTCACACATAAGTTTGAGCAATATAGAGGAGCAAAAAACACAATCCGATTATCATATACCTTCTTTTTTACTTCCAGGGCAGCAGCATCCATCTCTTCCCACAATTCGGGATCCTGAACATTTAATAGTGCTGCAGTTTCATCCGGCTCCAGAGTCTTTATTTCCAGTGATTTTTGAATAATAGCCCTCACACGGGATTTGTCAGGTGCTGCATTCGCTTCTAACTTCCCTTCAATGACACGCTCATCAATAAAACACTTTCCATTAATCAGATACTTCTCTATTTCATCCTTCCGGATAACTGATTTTACCCATTCACTTGTTCTCACGGCTTTTCATTTTTCTCACACAAAGATAAAGCCAATTCGGACAAAAAGGTATGATAAACAGCCCAAATAATTCTGAGAGTACAGAAAAGAATAGAAATTCTTACTTTTGTGCAGTTAAAAATTCTTAGAATATGATTTCAATTACACGCAAGACGATATTCCACATATT
>JAUZOB010000452.1 GCA_030706665.1 Bacteroidota bacterium | reverse complement strand
GTCTTGGTGTGGAAGTCCATCAGTTGGAACACGGAACCTTTAGTTTCCGGGCCCATAACATTGACCTTGATTACATGAAAACGGAGCATTTTGCCAAACAGGCAGCCCGTTTACGTGGATCAATTATGATTATCGGGCCTCTGCTGGCTCGCTATGGAGTAGGGTATATCCCACAGCCCGGAGGAGACAAGATTGGCCGCCGTAGGCTGGATACCCATTTTATCGGATTCCTTAATCTGGGAGCTGAGTTTAGTTTTGATTCTCAAAATAACTTCTACAAAGTACAAGCCCCTCGCTTGCATGGTGCTTATATGCTTCTTGATGAAGCATCGGTTACCGGGACTGCCAATATTGTAATGGCGGCAGTGATGGCAACGGGGACGACTACAATCTATAATGCCGCTTGTGAACCCTATATTCAGCAATTGTGCAAAATGCTCAATGCAATGGGGGCTAAAATCAGCGGAGTCGGATCAAATCTACTTTTCATTGAAGGTGTGTCATCTCTTCATGGTACCAAGCATCGTATCTTGCCAGATATGATTGAAATCGGTAGCTTTATCGGACTGGCTGCCATGACCGGCTCCCAGATCACCATCAAAAATGTGGCTTACGACGAGCTTGGTCTTGTTCCTGCATCTTTCAAACGATTGGGAATTAAATTGGAACGGAGAGGCGATGATATTTTCATTCCTGCCCAAGACCATTATGAAATCGAATCCTTTATTGACGGTTCAATCATGACCATTGCCGATGCGCCATGGCCGGGCCTTACTCCCGACTTGCTTAGTGTCCTCCTGGTAGTGGCAACTCAGGCAAAAGGAAGTGTACTAATTCACCAGAAGATGTTTGAAAGTCGTCTCTTTTTTGTCGATAAACTGATCGATATGGGAGCCCAGATCATTCTTTGCGATCCACACAGAGCCACCGTAATCGGACTTGACAGGCGGCAGACGCTGAAGGCTACCAAGATGACTTCTCCCGATATTCGTGCCGGTGTTGCATTGCTTATTGCAGCTCTTTCGGCCGATGGTGTAAGCCGTATCGAGAATATCGAACAGATTGACCGGGGTTATGAAAATATTGATGTTCGGTTGAATGCGATTGGTGCTAAAATCGAACGAGTGGAATAACTGGACCTGATCGGAGAGATCCGGATAAAAAGAGCGTATCAATTTATTATAAATTGATACGCTCTTTTTATTGGTTTAATTATTTTTCCAATGATTGGAATATGAGGCAATGTCTGTTACCTGTAGAAGTTTATTCAACGTGTTATTTCCTTTGTTCAGGATCAATGTAAAAATCTGAGAATTTTTGATGTTGGTAAAAGATTCCGGAAAGTATGGACGGGGAAAAGCTAGTATATCTTACTCATCTAAACCGGGATCAAAATATAAGCGTACCAAGAAGGAAACAACACCTTATTTCGTTCGTCCTTTAGACATGGTTCAGTCGTGGTCTGGATATCGAATTGTTGTCCAGACCTTGTTTGAATGGAATAGAATGAGTGGTTCAAATAGGGAGTTGGTATAAATCCGTTTTAGTCTTGTATTGTGAATGCATTAGCTACTATTTGTTCTGGATTTATTCGTTCATGAATAAATTTTTTCTCTTTTGAATTCTATGTTGACCCGTTGTTCTATTCGATTAGAATTTATTACTATCCAATTGTGTCACCTGATGTAGATTTTAGTCCGATTTCACTTTGAGGTAGAGAAACAGAAGACATGCTAAACTGTTTCTCAATAAAAAAACAAAAGTCTCTTCATTGTTACAATGAAGAGACTTTCCCTGGTTACAATCCGAAGATGTAATTTATTCGACCGCAGATATAGTTGTTTCTGACTTAAGGCTAAGAGGTATCTCGATTCCCTGTGGAAGCTGATCATTGGCCTCAACCATAAGTTTACCGCTCATATTGATTGTCGATTTTCCTTCTTTGGTCCATCCTGATTTAGGATCAAGATTGAGTGAAGACACCATTGTTCCT
>JAUZOB010000451.1 GCA_030706665.1 Bacteroidota bacterium | reverse complement strand
CCAGCCGAATTACAATAATGCAAATACTTTATATGATCCTGCAAATCCTTATGCAAATCGTGACCCGAGGTTTTATGCTTCGATCTATTATAACGGATCGAAAAGAAAAGCTTACTGGACATTTGACGAATTGCCAGAATGTAAAGAGAATTATGATCCAAGTAATCCGGCAAGACAAGGGAACAGGACCAGAATTATTGCGACCTGGAAAGGTGAGCCTAAAACCGGAATTGATCCATTAAAACGTTATGGAACAAGAACCGGTTATTATGAAAGAAAATTTCTGCATCCATTTGCTGGAGATGACTATGGAGTAGGAGCTGCAAACTTTAAATATTTCCGTTTAGGAGAGATAATTTTGAATTTTGCTGAGGCAGCTTTAGAAGCAGGTCATGAAGATGAGGCCAGAGATGCTGTAAATGAAATCAGGGCAAGAGTCGGAATGCCTGGGATCTCTTCATCTGTAAAAGGAAACGACTTAAGATTGAGGATTAGGAATGAACGGCGTGTCGAGCTTGCATTGGAAGAGCAGCGATATTTTGATGTTCGTCGTTGGTCATCTCCTACAGGAGACCTTTCCAAAACAGATAAGTGGGTTACTGCCATGGAAATTCTTCGCAACGATGATGGAACCTATACTTATACCCGTCGCCCGGTTCGTGCTGTTGAACGTAAGTGTTATACCAATAAATTTCTTAAGGTAGCAATCCCTATAGATGAAGCTAATTTAATGAAATCTCTGACTGGAGAAGAATGGCAAAATCCTGGATGGTGATAGTAATAGGATTTTAATTGGATAAAAAAATTATGAATATGATACATAAACTATTTATCAAAATATCTTTGCTGCTGGCGTTTTTAATCATGTTCTCATTCGGGACAACGCTTCAGGCACAAAATCAGGCTCCGTTTATAAATGGGGTTGTTCATGATGAAAATGGGAAAGCACTATCAGGAGTAGTTGTAAACTCTGACAAAGGTAAAAATAGAACTTTTACCGATGAAAAAGGGGAATACTCATTGATCATTAACGATGGAAGTAAATCAGTCATTTTCTCTTATATCGGCTATGGAAATAAGAAAGTTGCAATTTCTGAATCAAAACAGATTGATGTAAATTTGAAAGCGGATGCAAATAATATGGACGAAATTGTTCAACTTGGTTATTCTGTTCAACGTAGTGGTGATATTTCAGGTTCTGTTGCAACTGTAACTGGTGAAGAGTTGAAGAAATCTCCGGTTGCGAACCTCTCTATGACTTTTGCCGGACGTCTGCCCGGATTAACGACTCAGGAAACTTATTCAGAGTTATCTCGTGCTAATACGAATTTAAATATTCGTGGACTTTCTGCAAACAGAGCAAATGGCCCGCTGGTAATTATTGACGGAATTATAAGTTCCTATAATAGTAATGAAACCCTGGAGTATATTACTCCTGCTGAAATTGAGTCTGTTACGATCCTAAAAGATGCATCCACACAAGCACTTTATGGGATTCAGGGGGCAAATGGGATTATTGTAATTAAGACCAAAAGAGGGCGTCAGGGTGATTTGCACGTCGATGTCCGTTTGGATGAATCTTTGCAGCAGGTAACGACTAAACCGACTTTCATTAATTCAGCTACTTATGCCCGGTTAAGAAATGAGGCCTATGCTAATGATAATCAGCCGTTACCATTTACAGATGAGCAAATAGCAAATTACGCTTCAGGTACGGACAAAAGACTCTATCCAAATACCAACTGGTATGATCTGTTTATGAAAGATTATGCACAGATGCAGCGTGTAAATGCAGATTTTACCGGTGGATCAGACAAAGTGCAATATTTCACGAATGTGAATATCATGCATCAAGGGAGTCAGTTCAATACGGATCAGCCTAAATATGATGTAAGTCCGAATTTTACATGGGCGAATTTCCGGTCGAATCTGAATGCAAGGCTTAATGATTATTTGAGTGCCTATTTGAATTTAAGTGGTAATATTAAAAGAGAACGTGTTCCTGGTTCGAATTT
>JAUZOB010000450.1 GCA_030706665.1 Bacteroidota bacterium | reverse complement strand
GGAGTGGTTGCCAACCATCTTCTGCGGATTGTACGATATCGGTCACCTTCCATATTCATTTCGACCTGTCGTTCTCTCAGGATATATTCGAGTTGCTGATCCCGATTTCCTTTGATTCCCGGATAGGTATCAAAAATACTGGTAAGTCCTGCTCTCGAACGAATTTGGTCCCAGTATAATTTAATGTCAGGATTTGTCGGGTCATATTCATTCAGACTTTCAATATAATTCAACAACATTTCAGCATAACGGATTATAACCTGGGTACGAAGGCCTACATAAGCACGGTCTCTCATGTTATCCTGTGGGTTAACATTTTTAAGGGTCAAATAACCTGTTCTCGGATAGAAAGTGTAAGATCCGGATGATCTGGAGGTACCTCCATAATAAAATTCAACTCGTCCGTAACCATCCTGTTGTTTTACTGTTGATGTCTGGGTTGAATAGTAATTACGTTTTACAATATCATCAGGAAGTTCCGGAATAATTCGTTTGTTGTATAAGATGGATGCATAAAAACGAGGTTCACGATTGGCATACATATTCCATTCACCGGGGAAGTGTCCCCATGAATCTCCATTACGGATGTCAGCAATCATTTTTATACGATCGTTGGTTAGATTGTAATTGTGAGGGTTCCAGTTATCATCACCGGTCGTTGCAAATCCTGTTTCGACATAACCTGACTGCGGATCATCAATAGTTTTCCCGTTTTTCATGTAAAAGGCATCAACTAAACGCTGAGTAGGTCCGACACCACCTAAATTATTTGGTCCTGGAGAGGCATGTACCTCCCATGCATTTATTGAAAAATTAGGGATCCCAAAAATGATCTCGCAATTCCAGTTTTTCAACATCACATCGCGATACGATTTATAAGGACTGAAAGCTCCATCTGCATTCTCATCATTCCTGTATAATTTTATACCGTTGGCAAGGGCAAAATCAATGGCCTCTTTGGTAGCTATTGCTGCTTTTTTCCATTTATTCGGATCATAAGTTGTATTCACCAATGGAGTTCCATCCGGATTTTTGAAATCTGAATATTCTTTATTCCCGTTAAAGATAGGATTTGCTGCTAAAAAGAGTGCTTTGGCTTTAACCGCTTTGCATATAACCTGGTCGGGCTTGCCCAAATACAATCTTTGTTCTGTCGCCGTTCTTGTCGGTGGGAGAACTTTTTCTGCTTTATCCATCAGATCACAGATGTAAGTGATGCAGGAATCAAGAGGGGCTCTGGAATAGTTTGCAAAATCGTCGGTTATTTTTGTTTGAGTTTTAAGAAGAACAACGGGGCCATATTGCTCAACGAGCATCCAGTAATAGTAACCACGCATAAATTGAGCTTCTGCTTTAAACTCTGCTTTCTCATCATTACTTAAATCAGGACATCTATCAACATTGTTTTCAAGTACAAAAGAGCTACGAATCCCTTTGTAATAGCTTGCCCATTTGACATAGAAATTGGTTGAAGGATTCCAGTTCCCTAAGTTGATGTTATAAGTAGGGTAAACATTCCAGGTTAAGTCGCATTCGTCGGAACAGCCGATCCAGGGATCATTCTGATGTAAACTGGCAAATGGCATTTGACCGTATACAGCATAAAGAGCATTTTCTGTTTGTGTTCGATTGTTCCAAATCAAATCATCGGTTAACATGTCATCCGGCTGTTTGTCCAAATAGTCCTTACAAGCGCTCATCATTACTAATAAGATGAAGGCACTAATATAGAGTAGTTGTTTTTTCATATTCAGTATTAATTAAAAATTAACTCTCATACCTAAATTCAACTTGCGTTCGAGTGGATAATTTCCACCTCCGCTGGTACCGGTTTCCGGATCCCACATTTTCCATTTTGAGAAAATTGCAGCGTTGCTTACATGCACATAAAGACGTAATCCTTTTAGGTGAACCTTTGATAAAATTTCTTTATTGAAGTCTTTTCCTACTTCAATTTCAGCTAATCGGAGGAAGCTGCCATTGTAGAGTGTTTTGGTTGAAGTTTGCCAGTTGTTTGAAGATGT
>JAUZOB010000045.1 GCA_030706665.1 Bacteroidota bacterium | reverse complement strand
TTACCCCTAATCAAAATGTAGCATTCAAATTATATTTTAAGAATATTCGGCAATAATATCCAAGCTCAAAAAACAACCATTATCTTTTCAGACTGTCTCTTTTTGCATAAAAGCATTTAACAAGCAAGAGGATATAAAACCAATAAGAAGCAACGTCTCTTTTATACAAAATCAACCTGTACTACTTTAAAAAATTTTTCTTCTAACAGTCTCACAATACGTTTTACAACAAATTTACGGATCTCAAGCTCAAAAGGCTGATCAGGATCCTGATGAGCCCAATTGATTCTGGTTCCTACCAGTAAATAAATTTTATCGTGCTGCAAGAGCAACTTAACAATCTCATCCGAAGGAGAATCGCCCAACCGGGTATCACCGGAATAGTTCTCCAGAATCTCTTCTACCTTTCCGATAGTGAGAATTCCTTCGGTCACCAATTCAAATCCCTCCATACTTGACTTTGGCGGAAGGGCTGGATCTGCAAGCGAAGACTCGGTTTGCAATGTCAGGTCTAATTCCCGGGCAATGATTTCAGAAGTAGTTCCTCCACAAACAATCCTTGCTCCCCGAAATGATTTTACTTTCAGCGCAAAATCCCGATCCCTCGATTTATAGAACGGAGGGCCGGTGACAATCATGATATCTCTTGGTTGTCGTATATAAATTACACCACAACTGATATCATCTTTCAAAATATATTCATCATTGAGAGTTGCCTGGTTTACAATTTTACGACACAAGCGAAGAGCTGAAATATCAGGGAAGCGTTCCAATTGAGAAAGAACAAAATCACGAAGATGATCGATTCCCCAACCACTAAGAAATTTTGCCCGCCCCATTCCTGATTGTGTGATTCCATCAGTTACAAATACGACCCGATCTTCTTTTCTTGCCTTAAACTGATTATAATTAATCCTTAACAACTTTCCGTCATCATCTGTAAATTCGACATACCAGCTTTTTGTTTCCAACAATTCATTCCCCCTGAATGCCAATATCGGAGGATTTTCATAATTCACAATCGTTATTATTCCGTCTGCCTGGATCTCAATAATCGTAAACGTTGAGAATCCTGCATTTTCATCACTGATACGGGGCAGTACACGCATTATATTTTTAAGAGCATCTTTAGGCTGCGTATTTAAACGTGAATAACGCATTGTCATAGTAGCAGTAAGAATTGCCAGTACATTTGCTTTTACGCCATGCCCCATTCCATCCGAAAGAACAAGAATCCTTCTTCCTTCTTCCTTGAGGTATTTCGATTGGAATACATCGCCACAAACATTCTCATTATGAAATGCACGTTGCAGAAACTCTATTTCAAGATGGAAGTCAGCCATTTTTACTATCCTCCTCGCCATATTGGTAGGATGCAATTATTGAATTCAACAGCTCTTCTGTTTGTGCAGCATTTTCTCCCAACAAGAAGGCAATCTTCTGAACGGTCTCCAGATTTTGACGATTCACACGTTCTGCACGATTAATGATTTCAGTCCGGTTCAGAACCGGTTCGGAAATGTCCCGAATAATTGTACCGACAATATTGTTCTTTATTATTGTTGCTACTGTAAGATGCAAGAGCTTACCCTGAAAACGGATATCACGTTCCATCATATTATCTCCGGTAATGAGAATGGAAGAAACCATTTTCAGGATAAAATCCGGAAGGATCTTTTTGGCATCAGCCCCCCGCAATCCGGGAACAGACTCAAAGAGTTCTTCAAGATCATTCCCAATAAGTTGAACAAACCCCGGATTAGAATCGACAACTTTTAAATCCTTATCAACTATTATAATTCCCGCTCTCATCTTCTGAAGCATAGCGGATGAGATTTCATTCGCAGCCAACGCATCTTCCATTCGCTGTTCTGCTCTTTTCCGTTCGGTAATATCAAAAATAGAACCTACAATCCCGATTATTTCTCCTTCATCATCAAAGATCACCGCTTTATTAAAAACCACATCATGAATTGATCCGTCGGCATAACGAAATTTCGTTTCATAAATCTGAACACCTTTGGTCTCGAAAAGCTCCCGATCGCGACGGGCATAGATATCTGCAATTTCAAGAGGCTGTACATCATAGACGGTTTTCCCATATAATTCATCCCGGGTTAAACCGATAAACTGTTCATGTGCTTTATTGCAATTACGATAAATGCCATCCTTATCTCTGTAAAATATTGGCATCGGGAGGGCATCCATAATTTTCTGATACACATCAAAAGATGATGGCAAAAGATTATCGGAAGAGCTATTCGAATCAGACATACTCGGATTATTTTTATTTACAAGTTACAAAAACAACCGCATATACCGATGATTTTAACCTGTTTCTACTTTAAAATTCTACAGGTTCCGTATTCCGGTAAAACATTAAAAGATGCAACACGATTTTAGCGAAGCATATTGTATTGAAATAGCCTCTCAATCTCATCTTTCATTTGAATTTAATTCTTAGAACTGTTAAAAAGCATTATAGTTTTTAGCTATTAACAGGTTAATTATGCTTAACTTAGAGACAAGTAAAATGAAAACAAAACAAAGATCCTATCCGATATGAAAGTTTCAGAAATTGCCACCTTACTTGATGCTAAAATCATCTGTGGAGAAAAACACAAAGACGAGAATATCGAAAAGGCGTTTAGTTCAGATCTAATGAGCGATGTACTAAGAATTGACGCAACAAATTTGCTTCTGATGACTGGTCTTTCAAACCTTCAAACTATAAGAACAGCAGAAATGGCTGACATTGGTTATATTCTTTTTGTCAGAAGTAAAAAAGTCACTCCCGAGATGATTAAACTGGCTTGTGAAAATGAGATTGTAATCATGGAATCTCCCTATTCGTTGTTCAAAGCAAGCGGAGTTTTGTACAATGCAGGGATAAATGCGCTTTATTAAAATTCGATATGCAGATAAAATTTGCAATTGAAGGAGGAGATTTTGCCACAGCAGGGTGTGCATCCAGTCAGGTTAAGAAATTATTGAAGCAACTCAATATAGATCCGTCTGACATCAAAAAGATAGTTGTCGCTCTTTATGAAGCTGAAGTAAATATTGTAGCTCATGCTTACAGAGGCACCATAACAGTACAGATTGATCCGCAAAAGATCATTATTGTGCTTGACGACGAGGGACCTGGCATTGCTGACATTAACCTGGCCATGCAGGAAGGTTATTCTACGGCGACCAGCAAAGTACGCGAAATGGGATTCGGTGCAGGAATGGGTCTATCGAATATAAAAAAGAACTCGGACGAGTTAAACATCGAAAGTATCGTAGGAAAAGGAACAAAATTGACCATTACTAAATTTTTTGCAACAAGCTAAATATGGATCAGATACATTTTCATCATGCGTTAAAAGTTGATCTGCAGAAATGTTTTGGTTGTACACATTGTCTTCAGGTTTGTCCGACAGAAGCCATCCGAATTTACAAAGGGAAAGCAAATATCCGGGAAGGTCGATGCGTTGACTGCGGAGAATGCATGCGGTCATGTCCGGTTAATGCATTCTATATCGAACAGGACGATCTGAACCTGATCCATAACTATCGACACAGGGTTGTTCTTTTCCCTTCTGTCATGATCGGCCAGTTCCCGATCAAAATCACCCAAGAGCAAATCTATAATGCCTTGCTTAAAATCGGATTTACGCATGTATATGAGGTAGAACAGCCCATTGAGATCCTGATGGAAGCAAGAGAAGAGTATTTTGCCGACCCCAGTCATTCACGACCATTCATCTCAACCTACTGTCCTGCCGTCGTAAGATTAATTCAGGTAAGATATCCGTCACTGGTCGATCACTTGGTCCACATAAAAGTTCCACAAGACCTGTCTGCAATCTATATCAAAGAGAAATTATTATTACAGGGTGCCAAAGAAGAGGAAATTGGCATTTTCTACATAACTCCATGCGCTGCTAAAATTGCCGCAGTAAAAAGTCCCGTCGGAGAAAAACAATCTATTGTCAATGGAGTGATCAACATGAAAGAGGCATACAACCGAATCATGACCCTCATCAAACAAGAAGGATGCAAAGAAGAATTACCAGGCTTCTTTGGGCGGATCACACGCGAAGGAATGCTTTGGCCTTTAACCAATGGAGAAGCCTCCCTTTTTAAAGGACGAGCCTTTGCAATTGACGGAATTCAGAATGTGATTCAATTTCTGGAATTAATTGAAAACGAAGAAGCCCCTGACATTGACTTTCTGGAAATGCGGTCATGTGACGAAAGCTGCGCAGGAGGAATACTTCTTTCAGGTAATCGTTTTTTAACGGTTCAAAACCTGATAAAACGGGCAACAAAATTTCCCTCAGCACGAACAACAAAAGAACTCAATCTCATTGTCGATATTGAAAAGATCAAACAACTATTACAAACGGATAAGATCAAACCCAGATCAATGCTCATACTTGATACCGACAGAGCCCGTGCATACGAGAAAATGCAAAAAGCAAGAACCATCATGTGCCATCTCCCTGCAATTGACTGCGGCTCATGCGGAGCTCCTTCATGTATGGCATTGGCAGAAGACATGGTACAGCATAAAGCGAAAATGTCTGATTGTATTTTCATGCAACAACTATGGCAACATGAAGGGAAAATTCATCCGGAAAAGGCTTTTCACAATGTAGAGAAGAAATGGGGTCAAAACAGATTTAAACCAAACTGTAATAAAAAAGGAGCAAAAAATGAAGGTTTGTGATCTTGTAAACAAATTAAACCTACAGGTTTATGCCGGAGAGAAAGGCCTCTCTCGTGAGATTACCGGAGGATACACTTCCGATCTGCTTAGTGATGTTATGGGCAATGCCGAACAAGGCGAAATTTGGGTCACATTGCAGACCCATAAAAATACAATGGCCATTGCTTCATTGAAAGATCTTGCAGCAATCGTTCTGGTAAAAGGGAATCAGCCTGAAGCGGATACCGCTAAAATGAGTAACGAGGAGGAAATCCCCATTTTGGGAACGACACTATCTTCTTTTGAAATTACAGGCAGAATATTTGAGGCATTGAAACTTTAAGTTATGAAAACATACAGGGCCGATTTACATATCCATAGCGTCCTTTCTCCTTGCGGAGATTTGGATATGAGCCCTGTGACGATTATTGAAAAAGCACAAGAAGCACATCTTGACATTATTGGAATCACAGATCACAACTCAACGCGTCAGTGTCCTTTAATAAAATCTCTGGGACAAAAAGCAGGAATTCTGGTCCTTTGCGGAGCGGAAGTAACAAGTCACGAGGAAGTTCATTGCCTGGCGCTTTTCGAAAATGACAAGGAATTGCTCCTTTTCCAAAATTATCTGGATCTGCATCTTCCCAATTTCCCTAACAATACTGAGCTTTTCGGATATCAGGTAGTGGTCGATGAAAATGACTTTATTATCTACGAAGAAGAAAAATTGTTGATTTCGGCCATCAATCAAAACATTAATGAGATTGAGAAAATGGTCCATTCTTTAAATGGGCTCTTTATTCCTGCTCATATTGATAAGCTTTCAAACAGTCTGTTAAGCCAATTGGGATTTATTCCTTCTGATCTCATTGTTGATGCAATTGAAGTTACTTCACACGCCGATATCGGGAAACTACAAAAGAGGCCGGATTTTCAGAATAAGGGATTCATTCGCAATTCAGATGCCCATTACCCCGGGCAGATCGGTTCAGCTTTTACCTTATTTGAACTTGAATCCCCTTCATTCCAGGAGATCCTTCTGGCTCTTAAGAATCAAAACAACAGGAGAATCTGCATATGAAAGAATTGTCGCTTCACATATTAGATCTCGTGCAAAATTCGATCAGAGCCAATGCAGACCGAATTGAGATTCAGGTTACAGAGAATATAAAACTCGATCAATATTGCATCGAAATCATCGATAATGGATGCGGGATGGACGAAGAGACACTAAAGAAAGCTATCGATCCCTATTTTACATCCAGAACAACCCGAAAAGTAGGTTTGGGGTTATCATTATTTAAACAGAATGCCGAACTAACAGGCGGTAGTATGTCAATTTCATCAGAACCCGGGAAAGGCACCCGTGTAAGCGCAATATTCGGTCATACCCACCTCGACCGTCCCATGATGGGAGATATTGCAGGAACTATAATTCTTCTGGCAGTTTCAAATCCTTCTATCTCATTTAGATATCGACATCAAACTGACTCCGGATCTTATTGTTTTGACACTCAAGAAATAAAGGAGGCTTTGGGTGAAATCCCTCTTTCTAATTCAGAAATCAAACATTATCTTGAAGATATGATTCTTGAGAATCTGAAATCCATTCATTATTCAAACTAAAATCAAAAACCAATTCTAAATCATATCACAATGGAAAAAGTTAAATCACTTGCTGACCTAAAAAAAATCAGGGATGAAGTACAATCCAGGATCAGGCTGAGAGAGAATAGCGACAGGCCCGAAAAGCTGGTTCAGATAAAAGTTGCGATGGCAACCTGCGGCATTGCCTCGGGAGCCAAAGAAACCTTAAATACGTTTGTCGAAGAACTGGAACTTCAGGCAATCGATGCTGTGATTACTCAAACCGGCTGCATGGGTTATTGTTATGCCGAACCAACCGTCGAAGTAACCCTCCCCGGAAAAGATCCCCTGGTCTTTGGTTATGTGGATAAAACTAAAGCTCTTGAAATCATCGAAAAATATATAAAAAAACAAGAGCTGGTAGACGGCATTATCCCCGTCACCTACAAAACAATTGACGAATAGAGTCCCTCAAGTTTAAAAAATTAAGTTATGACTGAATTTAAAACACACATCATGGTCTGTGGAGGAACCGGTTGCCGGGCCTCACAAAGTGAAAAGATTCGTCAAAATCTCAATACAGCCATCCAGGAATACGGGCTGGAGGATGATGTGCAGGTAGTAATGACCGGATGCTTTGGCTTTTGCGAAAAAGGCCCGGTTGTTAAAATCATTCCTGACAATACCTTCTATGTACAGGTAAAACCTGAAGATGCCGATCTGATAATCCAGGAACATATTATAAAAGGACGCAAGGTAAGTCATCTTCTTTATGAAGATCCGAAAACCAAAGAGATGGTTTCCGACTCCAAGCACATGGACTTTTATAAAAAACAAATCCGGATTGCTTTACGAAACTGTGGTTTTATAAATCCTGAAAACATCGATGAATATATTGCCCGCGACGGATATGCCGCATTAGGGAAAGTGCTTACCGAGATGACTCCGGAACAGGTTATCGCCGAGATGAAACAATCCGGACTGAGAGGACGAGGTGGCGGAGGCTTCCCAACAGGATTAAAATGGGAAATCACAAGGAAGTCACAGAACGATCAGAAATATGTGGTTTGCAATGCAGATGAAGGCGACCCGGGAGCATTTATGGATCGATCTATTCTGGAAGGCGATCCGAACTCAGTGATTGAAGCAATGGCGATCTGTGGTTACTGCATCGGGGCAAACCAGGGATTGGTATATATCCGTGCCGAATATCCCCTTGCGATTGACCGTTTAAGAACAGCATTGAAGCAGGCCCGTGAATATGGATTGCTTGGGAAAGATATTCTGGGAACCGGCTTCAACTTTGACATTGAATTACGATACGGAGCCGGAGCTTTTGTTTGCGGAGAAGAAACAGCCCTCATCCATTCAATGGAAGGGTTAAGAGGAGAACCGACCTTTAAACCGCCGTTCCCTGCTGTTTCAGGCTACAAAGGCAAACCTACCAATGTAAACAATGTCGAGACTTTTGCAAATGTTCCTGTCATCATTAACAAGGGTGCAAACTGGTTCAATAAAATTGGCTCCGAGAAATCCAAAGGGACAAAAGTATTTGCATTAGCCGGCAAGATCAACAACGTCGGCCTCATTGAAGTTCCCATGGGAACCACTTTACGTGAAGTGATCTATGAAATCGGGGGAGGAATTAAAGACGGGAAAAAGTTTAAAGCAGTACAAACCGGTGGACCTTCCGGTGGCTGTCTGACCGAGAAACATCTGGATACTCCGATTGACTTCGATAATCTGATTGCAGCAGGATCCATGATGGGATCAGGTGGTATGATCGTAATGGACGAAGATTCCTGCATGGTTTCCATTGCCAAATTCTATCTTGAATTTACACTGGATGAATCATGTGGAAAATGTGCCCCTTGCCGCATCGGGAATAAACGTCTCCATGAAATACTGAATAAAATCACACAAGGCAATGGGACTAAAACGGACCTTGACCGCCTACGTTTATTGGGTAACGTCATTAAAGATTGTTCTCTTTGCGGATTGGGCCAGACTTCCCCAAACCCTGTACTTTCAACATTGACGAACTTTTACAACGAATACATAGATCATGTCGAGAATCATAAATGTTCGGCAGGACAATGTAAAGCGTTATTGAAATATGTCATTGATCCGGAGATCTGTACCGGTTGTACGTTATGCTTCCGAAACTGCCCGGTTGGAGCAATATCCGGAGAAAAGAAAAGTCCGCATTCTATTGACCAGAGCCTTTGCATCAAGTGCGGGGCATGTTATGAAAAATGCAAATTCAATGCCATTAGAATAGCCTGATAAATGGTACGCTAAAAATTTTACAGCATGAATACGATCAAACTGACTATCGATAATAAAAGTGTAGAGGCCGCTCAAGGAACTACAATATTGGATGCCGCTGCCAGTGTTGGGATTAACATCCCGACTCTTTGTCATATGAAACTTCATGACATGAGTATTGAGAACCGACCAGGTGGCTGCAGAGTATGTGTTGTTGAAGTTGATGGCCGCAGGAACCTTGCTCCTGCCTGTGTAACAGAAGTAACTGAAGGCATGAATATCAAAACACATTCCATTCGAGTGATTAATGCCCGACGAACTGTGACTGAATTGATCCTTTCCGATCATCCTTTCGATTGTCTGGTCTGTGCAAAATCAGGGAACTGCGAACTTCAGGCCCTTGCGCAGAAACTGGGGATCCGTGAGATACACTATAAAGGCGAGCAATCACACTACAGAGAAGACACTTCGCCTGCCATTATCCGGGAGATGGATAAATGCATCCTTTGCAGAAGATGCGAAATGATGTGTAACGAAGTGCAGACCGTAGGAGTTCTCTCTGCAATCAACCGAGGATTTATAACTGTCGTCTCACCTGCCTTCGAGATGAACCTGGACCATTCAGTCTGCACCTACTGCGGACAATGTGTCGCAGTATGTCCGACCGGAGCCTTGACTGAAGTAGATCATACCGGAGCCGTTATCCGTGCACTTTCTGACCCCAACAAAACCGTAATCGTACAAACAGCACCGGCAGTAAGGGCTGCACTTGGAGAAGAATTCGGACTGGAACCGGGTAGCCTGGTTACAGGAAAAATGGCTGCTGCACTTCGACAATTAGGATTCGACTATGTATTCGATACCGACTTTGCAGCAGATCTGACCATCATGGAAGAAGGGACGGAGCTATTAAGCAGGCTGAACAAACATCTTCAGGGAGATAAAAGTGTTAAACTTCCAATCCTGACTTCTTGTTGCCCCGCCTGGGTCAAATTCTTTGAACATCAATTCCCGGATCTTATTGACATTCCGTCAACAGCACGTTCGCCACAGCAAATGTTCGGAGCTATCGCAAAGAATTATTTTGCAAATAACATTCAGGTTGATCGGGAAAACCTGGTCGTTGTTTCAATTATGCCCTGTCTTGCTAAAAAATATGAATGTGCTCGTGATGAATTTGCAGAAAAAGGAAATCCCGATGTTGATTTTGCGATCACGACCCGGGAACTTGCACAACTGATTAAACTGGCCAATATTGATTTTAATGCACTTCCTGAAGAAGAATTTGATAATCCTCTTGGAGAATCTACCGGAGCCGGAGTAATCTTCGGAACCACAGGAGGAGTTATTGAAGCAGCCGTCCGTACCGCTTATGAACTCCATACCGGAAAGCCTCTCCCAAAAATTGATTTCGAAGAGCTTAGAGGAATGGAAGGAATCCGCCATGCCACAATTGATTTCAACGGATTGGACCTGAACATCGGAATTGCTCACGGATTGGGAAATGCACGTAAACTCCTAGAAGATATTCGCAATGGGAAAAGTGATTTCCACGCCATCGAAATCATGTCATGCCCGGGAGGCTGCATCGGTGGTGGCGGTCAGCCCTATCATCATGGTGATGCAGAGATCCTTAAAAAGAGACAGGAAGCTCTTTACCGCGAAGATAAAAGTAAACCTATCCGTAAGTCTCACGAGAATCCCTATATCAAAAAGATTTATGAAGAATTCCTGGGACACCCTCTCAGCGAGATTTCACATCACCTATTACATACAGAATACTTTGACCGCAGCAAAAAATAAACAGCTGACTTTACATATATGATTTACCAACTTCAAAATATGTATTATGCCGAAAATTAAGATAGCAGAAAACACTGTTCAACTGATCAGGGAAATCTGCACAAAATATGGTAACGAAGAAGGAGAGTTAATCAACGTTCTTCACAATGTTCAGGACAAGCTGGGTTACCTGCCCGCAGAAGTACAAGAAGTTATAGCCAGAGAACTCAACATACCGGTCGCCAGAATCTACGGGGTTGTTACTTTTTACTCCTTCTTTTCCATGCTTCCCAAAGGCGAGCATCCAATCTCTGTTTGCATGGGGACTGCTTGTTATGTAAGAGGATCGGAACAAGTACTGGAAGAATTCAAACGACAGCTAAAAATTGATGTAGGCCAAACGACTCCCGATGGAAAGTTCTCCCTCGGCAGCCTACGTTGTGTAGGAGCTTGCGGACTCGCACCAGTTGTAATGGTGGGCGAAAAAGTATACGGAAGAGTTTCCCCTCAACAAGTTCGCAAGATACTTTCTGATTATATCATCGGGTGTCCTCATTCCGAATCATAAAAGAATCGACCTTATCCGGAACGCCAATCCGAACTCTTATATTACTAAAAGGCAATAAGAGCAAAAAATAAAAAAGAATCACAAGAGAAGGTTTTCTACAAATAATAAAAGTAGAAAACCTTCTTTGCATTTACACAGCTTTCTATGTTGTATAACTATCTTTTATTTCCATAGGGAATGATAAACATTTTCAACGTTATTTTCGTAAACCTGTGAACCATTAAGAATTGAAGATCCTTAGAAATTTCTCCATACGATATATATTCAAAACAAGGCGTTTACATTTTACATCATAAAAATCTAATTTTAAACAGCTTGCTTATGAATTCCACACAGGCATTGATAAAAGATCTGGCAATCCGGTATGGCAGAGAACGAACAAGTCTGCTTCCGATTCTGCAAGGGGTTGTAGAACAAGAAAAATACCTTACTGAATTTTCGATGATTGAAATTGCGAAAGAGCTTGATATTCCAGCTTCCGATGTATATGGAACAGCAAGTTTCTATTCTTTCCTCGAAACTAAGAAAATGGGAAGGTATATTATCCGGGTATGCAAAACAATTACCTGCTTTATGAAAGGTAAGAATCAGGTACTTCTTACGATTGAAGATATGCTCAATATCACTTTAGGAGAGACAACTCCTGATGGAAAATTCACCTTACTACAGACCAACTGTTTAGGATGGTGTCATAAAGCACCGGCAATGATGGTCAATGATGAGGTTTATACCGAACTCACCCCCGAAAGGGTGCGTGAAATCCTTGGGCAATACTTCAGGAGAAATGAATAATATAAAATGACGATCCATGACAACAAATACGTCTTATCCATTAAAAAGGGTTGACTTCATCTTTCTGAATGAAAACGACTGGAAACAGATCCTATCAAAAACATTAAAAAGAGACAAGCAGGAAATTATCAATTGCTTAATGTCTTCAGAACTAAAAGGCCGGGGAGGAGCAGGATTTCCAACCGGACTTAAATGGAAACTCACTTCTGATTCTGAGGCTGATGAAAAATTTGTAATCTGCAATGCAGATGAAGGAGAACCAGGAACGTTTAAAGATCGTGAAATATTATCGCAGGTGCCGCAAAAGGTTCTTACGGCAATGGCTGTTTGTGCTTACGTGATCGGCGCCTCGAAAGGATTCATTTATCTCAGAGGGGAATATAAGTTTCTTCAACATGCACTAACCAACGCAATCAATGAGTTCGAACATTATTGCGAAGACATCGGGTTCCATTTCCAAACTTCAATCTTTATGGGAAGCGGTGCATATATTTGCGGTGAAGAAACAGCTCTTTTCGACTCGATGGAAGGGAAACGGGGAGAACCCCGGAATAAACCTCCTTACCCCACATCATTCGGTTACCTTGGAAAACCAACAGTCGTCAATAATGTCGAAACACTGGCTCATGCTTTTACAATATTCAAATATGGCGCTAAAAAATTCAGAGATCTTGGCGTTCAGTATTCCAGAGGTACAAAACTTTTTTCCGTATCGGGAGATACCCCTACCCCTGGCATTTTTGAACTTGAACTGGGGATGACCCTCCAGGATTTTGTTGAAGAATTCGGCGACGGAGATACAAAAGCAGTCCAGGTAGGCGGTGCTTCCGGATTTCTGGTTCCGCGAAAACGCTTTTCAGAAACAGCAATTGGATATCAGGGGCGACTTACCGGCATCTCATTACCGACAGGAGGATCAATGATGCTATTCAATAGCACACGGTCTATGTACAATGTCTTACACAATTACCTGGATTTCTTCAGAGAAGAATCATGCGGACAATGTACTCCCTGCCGCGTTGGCTGCCAACAATTACTCGCAGGAATAGAAGCTGTTAAACGTGGGGAAAAACATTCCTCCTATCTCGAGAAATTGCTTAAGCTAAGCGAAACCATGCAATTAACTGCTAAATGCGGGCTTGGCCAGTCGGTGGCAAATTCATTCGCTTCAATAGTCGAGAACTTCTGGGAAGAAATGGTCTTCTAAGGCATTGCATATTTAAACAAAAAAGAGAATCATGAGCGAAAAAGTAAATATCACGATAAACGGGATTCCATTACGCATCAATGAAAACACTACCATTTTGGAAGCTGCTCAAAAAATGAACATTAAAATCCCGACCTTGTGTTTCCATAAAGACTTATGCGTTGCAGGTAACTGCCGGGTATGCGTGGTTGAAATTGCAGGAGACAAGCGTCTGGTTGCAGCCTGTGCTACTCCGGTAAGCGAAGGAATTGAAGTCCTGACCAACAGTCTGAAAGTCAGAAATTCACGCAAACACATTATTGAATTACTATTATCAGAGCATAATGCCGACTGTACAAAATGTTACAAGAACGGGAATTGCGAACTTCAAAAACTGGCTTCTGAATACAAAATCATCAATCAGGATTTTATCAACCTGGCTAGTTTGAAAAAATACAAAATCGATTACTACTCTCCTTCTATAATCAAAGACGACAGCCGCTGTATCCGTTGCCAGCGTTGCGTAAGGACCTGCACAGAGATACAGGGAGTTAGTGCACTCACGGTTGCATACAAAGGCAACAACATGAAGATCACCACCTTCTTTGACAAGCCCATGAATGACGTGGTTTGCACAAATTGCGGACAATGCGTAAATCATTGCCCCACCGGCGCCCTCATCGAAAAGAACTATATTGAAGAAGTATGGGAAGCGATTGGCAACCCCGAAAAACATGTCATCGTTCAAACTGCACCGGCTGTCAGGATCGGACTGGGAGAAGAATTCGGCTTCAATCCCGGAGAAAGAGTAACAGGGAAAATGGTTGCAGCCCTAAAACGTCTGGGGTTCGACACCGTTTTAGACACTGATTTTACAGCAGACTTAACCATCATTGAAGAAGGAAACGAATTATTGCAACGACTCAAAAAAGTCTTTGTCGATAAAGATCCGAATGTAAAAATCCCCATGGTAACATCCTGTTCTCCCGGCTGGATAAAATATATCGAGCACATGTATCCTGATTTCCTGGGAAACCTCTCGAGTTGTAAATCACCTCAACAGATGTTCGGAGCACTTGCCAAGACATATTTTGCACAGAGCAGGAATATCGATCCGGATAAAATTGTATCGGTATCCATCATGCCCTGCACGGCTAAGAAATTCGAAGCCAGCCGACCGGAAATGCATGACAGCGGTTATCGCGACATTGATTACGTACTGACGACTCGCGAGCTTGCCATCATGATTAAACAGGCCGGCATAGAATTCAATCAACTTGAAGACATGGAATACGATCATCTGATGGGAGAATCTTCAGGAGCGGGCGTAATCTTCGGTGCAACCGGTGGAGTCATGGAAGCAGCCCTACGCACCGCTTACGAGATCATAACAGGGAGAGACGTTCCGTTTGAAAATCTCAACATCACTCCGGTAAGAGGGATGGAAAGTGTTAAGGAAGCCTCCATAAAGCTTGAGAATGTAAAACCGGAATGGGGGTTCCTTGAAGGGATCGAATTAAAATGCGCAGTAGCCCACGGACTGATCAATGCCCATCAGGTGATGGAAACAGTAAAAAACGGAACTGCAATCTATCACTTCATCGAGATCATGGCCTGTCCCGGAGGATGCCTGGGAGGCGGAGGACAACCAATTCCAACGAATCCGGAGATCCGTAAAAAAAGGATGGAGGCTATCTATGCCGAAGATATGGGAAAACCCATTCGCAAATCACATCTGAATCCTGAAATCATTCAGATATACAGAGATTTCTTAGGCGAACCATTGGGAGAAGTTTCACATCATCTTCTGCACACCAAATATGTTCCAAGAGAACGTTACTGACACTTACATCTATTTTTAAATACCGGGAGGAATGTGTCTGAATCAGGACCCTCCCATAACTTAGCAACACCAAGGTTGTACTACCATTGCTTTACCGTTAAACTACCCTTTCTTTACCCATTGGGTAGTTCAACGGTAATGTAACGGTAGAGAATCCCTAACTGAAATAATTTGTTGCATTAGCCCACTAAATATCGGGCAATCTGAATTAGAACATGCAACATTCATTATAACCGTCATTGAATGTATCGGGGGGAAGTATTTAGTTTCTGTCATCATTTATTCACAGGATGCAATACCTGACATTTAGAAGGTTTATAAGAAACTGACACTCACATGAAGACTGATTACAAGAGACGAAATAATACCTCTCCCGATTCCTGTTGACCCTCACATTGTTAATGACGCAAAAGCCACACGATTTATGAATCGGATTATCTTTTATCCGGAGAGCCCCAGAATACTCCTTCT
>JAUZOB010000449.1 GCA_030706665.1 Bacteroidota bacterium | reverse complement strand
TAATTCACTATAACTGCAATTAGTACTTAAATACTCATGCACTACCTGCCTTTTAAATTCGTCCGTGTAAAAGTTTACTTTCCTTTTCATAATCCTGTCTTTTATTTACTTTTCTTGTAAACCTATTTCAGGACAAGACATTACGTAAGGCCTCTTTTCCGTAAAGCAAATCAAACTGTATTAGAGAAAAATATTATCAATCTTATTGCTTCTGGTTGCAAGCGATTAAAAAGGAGAATAACTTTTAGGCGTTTCGCTATAAGTTATATTCCCATAATTCCGTTAGCTTATACTGCACTTTATTCTTCTGACTCAGTTTTAAGCCATGCCTCTGATAACTTATTCTCCTTTATTTTTCGAAAATTCGGGATCCTGTGAAAAGTAAGGAAATTCGCATTCTGACAATTGTCTGCACCACCAATTTCATCATCGAATGCAGTTCTTGAAACGAAAACTATATCTTCCCCGTCAACCTGCCAATCTACGTATTGAAATCCTTCCTTCTGCACATTTTTACTGGCAAGCACATAATTTCGAATAGTCCATTTTGTTAAATCGGGCGATGAAATCAAAGTTAACACACTCCGCATCCTTTCGACTTTATTGACTCCCTTCAATTCGTCCG
Organism: Bacteroidota bacterium; assembly: GCA_030706665.1. Classification (GTDB taxonomy): domain Bacteria; phylum Bacteroidota; class Bacteroidia; order Bacteroidales; family Prolixibacteraceae; genus JAUZOB01. The sequence continues at coordinate 1,400 of JAUZOB010000449.1, read as the reverse complement.
GTGGATAATTTGTCAATGCCCAAAAAAGCTTTGATTTAGAATCAAACCGAACTGTAAACTTTTTACAAGCTCCTGGCATTTCTACAGTCTTTATCGTTGTTGTATCAATCTGATTGCCATCGGGAGTCAATTGATAAAATCCTGCAACATTGTCTTCTTCTGTATTTAACCGGGTTAATCCCACAATCCTTTTATCCCGATCCTCAACCGCATTTGTTTCCAACCAACCCGTACCCGGAATATTTTTAGGTTTAAGGACCATATTGGTAAATTTCCAACTATCCGCATTGAGAAGATCAGCGTCGACTGATGAATAAATCATAAACGATTTCATTGCAGAGCACCATTTACCAGGTTCATCAGTACCTGATTGTTCAAATCCGCGATAAATCTTACCATGAGTAACTAAAATGGGAGTCGGGGCACAATGAAACTTTCCATCTTTTATAAGGCCACTTTTTCCATCAGATGGAGAAGTCCATGTTTTCCCTTCATCATCAGATTTACGAATAACGATAGCCCCCATTGCTTTATTTGTTCCGATAAGATATAAACTTCCCTTATTATAGAAAATAGTCGACCAGTACTGCCCTTTCACTTCTCCTTGCTCTTCCCACGTCTTTCCCCGATCTGCAGAAATAAAGACCATAGCATTCGGCATTGTGTCTCCTTTCGGACCGGACAAATCATGTGTAGCCAAATAATGGCCATTGGGTAAAACTACCAGACTGGGAGACCCGACATAAATTCCAGAACTTGCAGGATAATAATTGATAACAGTTCCCGGGACATTTGACATTTCCTGAGCTTTTATGGTAATCGTCCCAAATAAAAGGAAGCAAGAGACGATCAGTAATTTCATTTTCATATTCTTAGTTATTAAGAGAATTACAAGTTAGCAACAAGGGCTTGATTACAATCCAAATTATCAATACATAATAATCTATCATCATTTACCTTTCCATATCCAGGCAATTTCAAGCCAGACAACGCAATAGATATTTGTTATAATTTTCAGGGATGAAGGCAAGTTAATATGGCTCAATTGCCCAATTACCGCGAGAGATAAAAATACAAAATGTTTTACTCATGAAAAATTTTGTATTTAAAAAATAGGTTTGTTCTATTCTTGAATGAGGTAATCATTCAAGAATTCATAAAAACAATTGAACAACAAGATGAAAAGGAACAATAAAAGTTTTTCGAAATAAGCAGAGACTGTTCAATAACAAGTCTCACTTGCATCAAGTTACAACTTTTAAACATCATTACAGTTCGTTTTACTTGCCAGGTTAACTCATTAGTTAAGACGTCACATAATAGCTGTATTTTTCAAAAATTTTTATGCTTTGCTCTCAAATTGTATAAAATGAAAATCTACACTAAAAACGATCTCTCAT
>JAUZOB010000448.1 GCA_030706665.1 Bacteroidota bacterium | reverse complement strand
CCTGGGAATTAGTATTATCCTCAATTTATTATCAGGTTCTATTGTGTATTCATTTTTCCCTATAAGCATTCTCCAAATATTGATATTATTGAAAAACCTACGTTATATTGCCTAAGGCTTAGTTTGATTTCACGTTAGTGGAAGTAAATAAAAGGCTAAAATCATGTTGGGCTCAATAGTCAGAGTTCGAAAATTTCAAAAGAACACAATCTGAGAGCTTATTGCATATGAAAAGAGGCTGTCCTAATAAGACAGCCTCTTCTTTTGATATTTTGATTCAAAGAATTCTTATTTTTCAAGCTCTTTCCATACTAATGCACTTGCACCTACAATTGCAGCATCACCAGATTTTAACTGAGAAGGCAGGATTTTAACTTTATTCTTAAAGATCGGGAGGGTGTATTTCTCCATATAATCTTTTGTGGGTTTAAAGATATAATCGCCGGCAGCAGTAGGACCTCCGAAAAGGAAGATTGCTTCAGGTGACAAGTAAGCAACAGTATCAGCTAATGTACGACCTAAAATATGTCCGGTTACTTCGAATACTTCAAGTGCAATTTCATCGCCTTTAACAGCAGCATCATAAATAGCTTTAGATTCAAGCTCATTAAATGAGTAGTTTGCTAAAAGACTGTTTGTAGCATTGCGTTTTGCAAGCAATTCAAAAGCAGTACGTTTCATTCCAGGTGCAGAGCAATAGGTTTCAAGATGACCTTTCTGACCACAACCACAATCTCTGCCTTCAGGAATTACAGTAGTATGTCCGATTTCACCGGCAAAACCGTCATGTCCGTAAACGACTTCGCCATTTACGACGATTCCGCTGCCCAGACCGGTTCCCAAAGTGATCATCACAAAATTCTTCATGTGTTTTGCACCACCGTAAATCATCTCTCCTAATGCAGCAGCATTTGCATCATTGGTTAATGCGATAGCGGGAAGATCAAATTTTTCACGTAATAATTTCGCGAGAGGAACAACTCCTCTGAACGAAAGGTTCGGTGCAAATTCAATAGCTCCGGTATAGTAATTGCCGTTTGGGGCCCCGATACCAATCCCCATGATTTCGATATCGGCATTCAATAATGTAACTGATTTTATTAATTCATTGATTGATGCAGTCACGTCATTAATGTACTGCTCAATATTTCCATGTTTGGGAGTTGGAATGGTATCTTTTACCATTACATTTCCTTCTTTGTCAACAACTCCGAAAACGGTATTGGTTCCTCCAACGTCAATACCTATGGACACTTGCTTCATCATATTGTTTTTTGGTTAATGTCGGTTTAATAATAATGGTTCATTAATATGCTTTGTGAACTTTATTTTTAGAACAGAAAGCCAACAAATTTAAAAATAAAAATGACAAAATCGGAACGGGGGATATTTAGTTTTTTATTTTGAATCAGATCAAATAAGAGGGGTAAAAAAGAGCCTTGGTTAATATTGCAATTCGTTGTTTTAGAACTTGAAATCTCTTTGACGACAGGCTTCAAATACTACAACTGCTGCAGAAGTCGACACATTCATGGAGTCTGCATCTCCCCGCATCGGGATTATAATATTCTGGTCAGCTGCTTTTACCCAAAGCGGAGTGATTCCGTCGGCTTCGGTTCCCATCACAATTGCGGAAGGACGTTTGAAATCAACCGTATGATATGGAACTGCAGCTTGAAGGTAGGTGCAGTAAATCGTTATCCCTTTTGTTCTCATCCATTCGATCGCTTCGGAAGAGTTGCAGATCGCTACAGGCACACTGAAAAGGCAACCAATGCTTGAGCGAACAACGTTCGGATTGTACAGATCGGTTTGAGGGTCGCAGACGATGACTCCGTCAAGGCCTGCCGCATCGGCAGTTCGAAGTAAGGCTCCAAGATTTCCGGGCTTCTCTACTGATTCAAGAACCAAGAGTAAAGGAACGTTGCTTAATGGGATATCCTCCAGTTGGTGCTGACGGGGGCGTGCAAGTGCAACAATCCCTCCGCTGTTTTCACGGTAGGCAATCTTTTCGTACACATCGCGAGAGACCGGG
>JAUZOB010000447.1 GCA_030706665.1 Bacteroidota bacterium | reverse complement strand
ATAACAACCATTTCGCATGAGAATCATCTATTATCTGGCCTTTATGTTGGCATTCCTACTCTCTTTGCTTTCAGCAAAAGCACAACACAAAGGGAATATCACAAGTACCAGGGATTATGCAGTAACTTTATTTGATAAAGAACATGTTAACTTCGATCCCGTAAGTTATAAAACAGTATCTACTGATTCAAAAGGAATCGTAAGGCTTTCCAATGGCCGAATTCTGCTCAAAAAGATTCAGGTCCCCGAATTTAAAAAGAACGTACAAACAACAGTAAGAATAAAACTCTCATCAGCCGGAGACCGATGGGATAAATCAGGTTCCCTCTTTGTTCTTCCCAGGAAGTCACTCATTAATTTTATAAATATTGCAGAAGGACAGAAATCCTTTCCTCAACCTGAAATCGGAACAGAATCGTTCTATGGAATAGTTCCAGGGGAAGACTATCAACCTGTTCTTGAATTAATGCGTTTTATGACACCATTCGGCGTCGGGGCTTATTCTGATTCAATTCGATTCAGACATCGGAAACCGGTTTATATCCCCAAATGGGAAAAAGAAGTTGTATGGGAACAAAACATATCTTCCCTCCTCCCCGCTCTCGAAGGTGAGATATGGGTGGGTGCATGGATTGACACATGGACCAAAGAAGGATATAACCTTTCTGCAGAATTAAATTTCAAAGAGAGCCAATTGAAATGCGATATAAAGAAACCATCTCAGGTTTCGACACTGGTAAATACGGTCTATTACCTTAATCCACAAAAGCAAGTCGATCTGTTCGCCCGTAAAGATTTGGAAGTATCATCCGTTATCCCAGCCAATGCTAAAAATATTCGATTGAAATATATTGTCACTGGTCACGGGGGCCACGATGGAGGAGATGAATTCGTCCCTCAGGAGAACATTATTTCAGTAGATGGTAAGGTAACCTATAAGTTTACTCCATGGCGTGACGACTGTGCCTCATTCAGACGTTTTAATCCCGGATCAGGGGTATGGCTTCAAAAAGACACAGCTCAATATATTGATGAAGCAAGCGGTACTTATAAAGAAAAGGTTATCGAAGAACGAATCGCTTCATCAGATTATTCCAGATCAAACTGGTGTCCCGGGACAGATGTTACTCCCGTTGAAATCCCTCTTGCCGGAATACGTCCGGGAAAACATACCTTCAAATTCAGTATTCCTCACGCTCAGCAAATTGAAGGAGATAAGATGAATCATTGGCTCATCTCTGCTTATCTGTTATGGGATGAATAAATTGCCCTAATCATGGTTAATCCTTGTAGTCGTTTAACTGTTAATAAAAAGTCTGTTTTTGATGATAACCTACAAATATTAATCTCGTAATAAATAAAAAGCCAAATCAATGGTTAAATAAAATGAGTAGAAATGAACCCCAAAGAAATGAACTATTAAGGTGACATCCTGATGCTTATATTTTTTTATTTAAAATTATCTGAAATTCGTTTGTCTCATGAAAATTCTTATCTTTGTTAAGAAAGGCTATTGTTTAGCTTTTTTAAATTAAATCATCTGAACATCATTTTTCATTTTTCTTAATTATTACAACAATGAACATTTTTGTAGCAAAGTTAAACTCAAGGACTACAAGCGACAGCTTACAGGGTCTTTTTGAACAATTTGGTGAAGTATCTTCAGCAAAGGTGATCATCGACAAAGAAACCGGACACTCAAAACGTTTTGGATTTGTAGAAATGCCTGATGACGAACAAGCTAATGCAGCTATTAATCAGCTTAATGAAACTCTTTTTGAAGGGAGCAATATTGTTGTTAAAAAAGCCCGTCCAAAAGAAGAAGGTCAGAATTCAGGGCCATCACAAAGAGGTGGATTCCAACGCAGACCTTCTAATAACCGTTTCCAGTCACCTCGTCGGGATTATAATGAATAAAGATCTAATGAACGACATATTATGAAAGAGAGAGGGAGCTATAAAATAGTTTCCTCTCTTTTTTTATGCAAGATATCTTAGCGCCATCATACCGGATCAACGTAAAAAGTTGTGGACAAAGAATATT
>JAUZOB010000446.1 GCA_030706665.1 Bacteroidota bacterium | reverse complement strand
ATTTCTTATTATGACAGGAGACCGGGAATTGGAATTATACGGAAGATATGAGGAGAATGCTTATTTTGTTCGTATGTTAAAGTTAATAGGACATAAAGGACATGAATTTTATGAATTGCAAGGATTTGACCATGGTTCAATGGTTGAGCCGGCTCACTTTATTACAATAAAGTACTTAAAGAATATGATGAAAAAATGAGAGGATCTTTTTTAAGTTTCCAATAACTAAAGTATTTGCTTCAGTTGAAGGGCTGTTTCGAGGAGAAATTCTTATTCTCATCGAAACAGCTTTTTAAATTTTGGCGAAGCTCTTTAAAATGGGGTATTATTGCCAAAGAGAAAGTGAACAGCCCTAAAAGTTTAATTCTGTTTTGAAAGATGCCAAACAACTAATTACTTTGTCGATAAATTCAATAGAGTAGAAGGTGCGACATGCATAAAATAGAGCACAATATATTGCTGCAATATTGTCATCCCTTCTTTTGTGACGCTGCTGAGTCTGAAAAGTAGAAAGAGATTGCTGATGAAATTTATCAAATCTTATTGCTGACCATAAATTAATACAAAAACCACAAAAAGAATGAAATCATTTATTCAATTTTTAGCTTGTTTCCTTTTGCTATGCTTCGTTGTAAGTAAAGGTGGACAGGCTCAGACTGGCCAAAAGAAAAGTCTGGACAAAGCGAACTATGTTTCTCTTACAGGTAAGGCTTTGCCCAAAGGGAATCCAGTTGAATCAGATGGGAATATTCACAAGTTTAATTCGTCTGTTCTGCATCTGATTCGTACCAAATCGAAATCGCCTCAAGGCACTATTCTGTTGATGCCGGGAGGAGGTTATGAAATCTTAAAAACAAAAAATGAAGGTGAAAAAGCAGCTCGATTCCTAAATGCTCAGAATTTTGATGTTGCAATCCTTGAATATCACATTATTCCCGGTAATGGCAGTCTGGCCCGCAATCTGGCAGTTCTTGATGCGCTACAAGCTTTCAGACTTCTAAAAACGAATCAGAAAGCATTCGGTTTGAGAGGAGATTGTATGGATATTATGGGTATTTCATCGGGAGGACATCTTGCTGCTCGTACGGTTCAGAAACTTGGTGAAAAGGAACAGCCCGACGACCTGATTCTTATTTCTCCTACTTACCTGAATGAAACAGCAAAGGGTACTGTGTTCCCTTCCGTGATGCCACCTGTTAAACCAACAGCAAGACTTTTTGCTGCCTTTTCTGCCAACGATAAGAAGGAATGGATTACCAGTTGTCAGGAATATTCGAAAATATGGAAAGGGTATGATGGCAATGCTGTATTCAATTTGGTGAATGACAGTGTATACGCTGGCGATAAAGATATTAATCCGTTAGATAGCAAGTTCGAGTTAACCGGACTTCTAAAATCTTTTTTGAGATCAAAGCATGAAGTTTTAGTTTCCGGACCTAATCCTGCAGCGATTCCGGTTGAGGGATATGCCAGAGAGCGTCATTTTGAGAAGTTGAAGCTTGTTGCCAAAGAAAAGTATGATTTGATCATGATTGGCAATTCAATTACGAATAATCTTGAGCGACCGGAATATCAGGCTGTCTGGAATCAGTTTTTTGCACCGCGAAAAGCATTGAACCTTGGGACAAGTGGGTATCGTACCGAAAATCTGATATGGAATATTCAAAATGGAGAACTGGAAGGCCAATCTCCTAAAGTAATTATATTGGAAATCGGAACTAACAATGTTGACGAAAAGAATTACCCGACACGTCATACAGCAGGACAACTTGCCGGAGGAATTGAAACAATCGTTAAACTATTACGGGAGAAATTACCTGACACCAAAATTATAGTGTTACGTTGCTTCCCCGGGTGTTATGGAGGACCGAATCCTACATCACATCGTGTTATTCTTGAACGAGCTTCAGATATTGTGTCTAAACTCGCTGACGGGAAACATGTTTTTTATTGCGATGTGAATCATGTATTTCTCAATATGGATGGATCGATCAATCATGATATGCTGGGTGATTGGCTGCATCCGACACCTGCCGGGGCTAAAGCCTGGGCGCAGGCTATGGAGCCGCT
>JAUZOB010000445.1 GCA_030706665.1 Bacteroidota bacterium | reverse complement strand
CACTTAATTGTTCCCGTATCCCTGCAGCAGTCTGAGTTATAAAAGGAACCAGATTATTCGGGATTCCGGCAGGGAATTCACCGATAAGTGCTGACGGATGTGCGCCAATCGGATTGAAGTAACGTAAAGCGATTCCATTCAGCTGAGGATTTGCTTTTACCGAGTCACGAATGATATCTTCGCAAATTGCTTTTGTATTTCCATAAGGAGATTCGGCCTCTTTACGGGGAGTCTTTTCAGTAACCGGCAACACCTCTGGCTGACCGTATACAGTACAGGAAGATGAGAAAACAAAGTTCGAGACATTGTATTTCACCATCGAATCTAATATATTCATCAGCGAAACCAGATTGTTCCGATAATACAACAATGGTTTCTGTACTGATTCTCCTACCGCTTTAGAAGCTGCAAAGTGAATAATAGCCTCAATGTTAGGGTACTTTTCAAATAATGCCTCAGTACTTTTTCTACAGGTAAGATTAAATTGTTCGAAGGCCGGACGGATACCGGAGATCTTCTCAATATTATCCAGTACTTCGATTTTTGAATTTGACAGATCATCTACAATCACAACGTCAAATCCTTCTTTTTGAAGCTCAACGACAGTATGCGAACCTATATATCCGGTACCGCCGGTAACTAAGATTAATTTATTCATGCGTTTACGATTTAGAGAGCAACAAATTTACGTTTTGTTTTATAACTTTAGTAGTTACAAAAGTAAATAAATTAAAATTTTTATCATACCAGTACCCACTGGTTTGTGCAATAAACAGACATCTCATTTTTATGAATCCGATCCTTCAGAATTATGTCTCCTTTTTCTGAATGTTAATAACTTTTTTTGCGGAACTATCTAATATGACTTAACTTTGACCCAACTAAAAAGAAATTCACCGTGGATATTAACAATCTTATAAGTAAACTTTTGCTGGTCCAGGATTGCGTAATCATCCCTGACTTGGGAGGATTTATTTCTAATTATCATCCTGCTCAGGCCGACTTCAGGACAAACCATTTTTCTCCTCCGTCGCGTGAGATTGTATTTAACGCTCAGCTATCTAAGAACGACGGACTACTGATTAATTTCGTCTCTGACGAAACTGGATGTAGTTATATTGAAGCGATGAAAATGGTGCGTCAGTTTTCGGACAACTGTCTGTCAAAACTGGATAGCGGGAAGAAAATATACATCAACCGGATCGGTTTTCTTTATCAGGGCGGTGAACAAAATATTCAATTTGAACCTGAATTATCAGAAAATCTTCTTTTGGATTCATACGGATTAGTCTCCTTCGAATTCCCTGAGATAGGACAACGTCCTTCATCTAAAGCAGGCAAGTCGAGAGACATGAAATCCGACCATCCCCGTACCCGCAAGGGAACCTGGAAATGGATCGCTGCCGGCATCCCTTTATTGGTCGGAGTGTGCGCATTCTCACTGTACATGAATAACAATCTGAAACTTGAATTTTCAGAGATAATCCCTACTCAGGTATTAAATACATTCAGTACTCCGCAAAAGACCGATCAGATTAACACCTCTATCCCTTTGCAGCCACTTTCTGCAAGTTCAAAGGATGTTGCGGAAAATAGCAGCATTCAACCTTCTTATGAGGAAAATCAATCTGATTCGACAAACAATACCGTTGGGACTTCAACTGAACTACAAGCACAGACACAGGTTGTAAAAGATAAGAAACAGACTGCACCTTCTTCAAAAACTGTAGCTCCGGTTGCAAAGAAGCAACTTCCGGAATCTAAAACTCCGGTAGCTGTAAAAACCAAGCCGGCTTCGGCAACTGTATCTTCCCCGAAAAAACAGGTAGCCCCACAAACTAAGGCTGTTGTTGTTCCAGTAAATAAAAAGGACAAAGCAAAACAGATAAGTCTTGCGAAACCTATTTCGAAAACAGCCATTGCTCCAAAAGCAAAACTGGCTGCAGAAGACAAAGCAGTAGTTGAACCTACAGCAGGGAGCGGCCTTCGTTACCATCTTGTCGTCGGATGCTTTAAAAGCATGAAGAACGTAAAGATCTATCAGGATCAGCTTAAAGCCAAGGGGTATAAGTCTCAGGTT
>JAUZOB010000444.1 GCA_030706665.1 Bacteroidota bacterium | reverse complement strand
TCTCGACTCATTAATGTAGTTCTAAAAATTGTATATAGAGTAGAAATAGAAATTTTATGAAAATATTATTTGCAACATTATGTCTGTTGATGTGTGGAATATCCTGTTTAGCTGACAATTATAGGGGGACTGTATATGTGGATTCAAATAATAATGGAGTTTTTGATATTGGAGAAAAGAGACTGAGTCAGGTCATGGTTTCGGATGGACTGAATGTTGTTTCTACAAATAATATGGGAGAATTCAATCTGCCAGGATATGAAAAAACACATTTCATATGTATTACAATCCCTGCCGGATATAAAACTTCACATTTTTATCAAAGAGTTGACAACGGAGCATCTAAAAAATACAATTTTGGATTACAGCCCAATCCTGCTACGCTTATGAATAAAGAAATTTCTTTTATTCATATTACAGATACTGAAACAAGCAATTACACCTCATGGATCGATGATTTAAAAAACTATGCCAGAAATGAGAGGGTAGCGTTCATAATGCATACCGGGGATATTTGCAGAGAGGATGGCATGTCTTTCCATTCAAAAAACATTACAACAAAGACAATGGGGATGCCTATGTTTTATTGCATAGGGAATCATGATCTTGTCAGTGGAAAGTATGGGGAAGAGTATTATGAAAATTGTTTTGGACCAGTCTGTTATTCTTTTGATGCCGGTAGCGTTCATTTTATTGTAACTCCCATGATGGTGGACTGGTATGCTACTCCATCTTATACACCCGAGGACGTGTTGAATTGGTTGCGCAATGATCTGGCTCATGTTGCTAAAGATAAGCCGATTATTGTTTTTAATCACGATTTGTGGGGGAATAATGGTGAATATACTTATACCGCAGGAAAGGATTCGTTAGATCTTCTTAATTGGAATCTTCGTGCCTGGATTTATGGGCATTGGCACATTAATTATGTAATGCAACAAGGAAAGAAAGATGTTCTTGCAATCTGCAGCTCAACTCCTGATAAAGGAGGAATTGATCATTCTCCTTCGAGTTTTAGGGTAATACATGTAAATGAAAAAGGGAAAGTGAAAATTGAAACCCGATATACATTTAACGACAAGAAAATTTCTATTGTTGCTCCTTCTGCTATCCAGCCAGTAAAAAACGGATTACTCCCGATATCTGTAAATGTTTATAATACGACTTCTCCAGCTGTTAAGGTGAGTTACAAGATCTCAGAAGGAGGTAAGCAAGGAACATGGTATCAGTTAAAGGAATTAACCGACTGGAATTGGGCCGGAGAGCTTCCTGTTAAAAATTTCTCATTAAAAGAAAAAGACATAGAAGTTGAAGCTGTTTTTGCTAGTGGGGAAACAGTTTCTCGTACTGCTAAATTTAGACCATCTGACATGTCTGCCTATAATTGTAAAGAGGGAGAGCCGTGGCCGCAGCTTCGAGGGAATGCTGCTCATGATCAGAATATTCCAGATTCGAGCTATTCAGAACCTGTACTTTGTTGGTTGAATAATACGGGTGGAAATATTTATATGACTTCTCCTATTGTTGTGAATAAAAAAGTGTTTACTGCAACAATTGATGATTCGGAACGAGAGAAATGCGGCGTATTTGCTTTTGATGCTATTACCGGGAAACGGATATGGTCATTTAAAACAAGAAATTCGGTCCGAAATACGATTGTTTATGATTCAGGGAAAGTATTTGCTACCGACGCAGAAGGATTTGTATATGCTTTGGATGAAAACACAGGGAAGCTTATTTGGGAAAAGAATCTTGGGCTGAATCAATTGCCTGCTTTCGTAGGTGGAATGGCTGTCGAAAATGATGTGATTTATACCGGTTTCGGTTATGGTTATCGTGCTTTAAAGGCTTCTGATGGCAATGAAATCTGGCGGAATAAAGAATGGGACGAAAATCAGGGTGCAACTTCTACCATTACAGTTAGTGAAAAAGTAGTTATAAATTCTGCTCATTGGAGTGCTCTATATGGAAACGATAAACTAACAGGCAAATTATTGTGGACACTGAATGAAAAAGGATTAAGATTTAGGGACGGATCTGCAGTTTGTCACAATGATACATTATTCCTGGCCTCTGAAAGAAGATTATTCG
>JAUZOB010000443.1 GCA_030706665.1 Bacteroidota bacterium | reverse complement strand
GTGACTTTCAGTTTGGCGGGAAACCAACCCGTTGGAATATGACCGATTACATCAAGTCGTGGAATATCAATGACTGCGACTGCATTCAGTCCCGCTTCAGCTACATACAGTCTGGTCCCATCAGGTGAAACGGCCAACCCAAAGGGGATTATCCCTCTGAGTTTCCTCAAATTGGCATCGGGGCTTAAGGCGATATGCTTAATTATCCTGTTGCTCCGGGCATTCAAAACCGTAATATTATCATTGTTCCCATTGCTGATAAAGACATATTTATCGGTTGCCACAAGAGAATTGGGGCTCGAGCCTCCCACGGCAGGAAAATCTTCTACCATCTGCCCGACAAGAGTTCCGGTCTTTATTTTTGCTACAACTTTCGGATTTGTGCTTTTCTTTAAACTGATGGCCCATACCGAAAACGATTCATTTGAATTTACCGGGCCGAGCCCCGGGATCTTAAGCGAATCATTTTCGATTCCTTCTTCTGCTTCTTCCGATTCATATTTGAAAGCCGGGAAATCAAGTAAACCGTCTTTCCACTCTCCATTCTTCTTTCGTTTGATCTTCTTATAGGCATACATTCCCACATTTGCCACATACACCTTTGTTTCGTCAGGTGATAAGGCAATGCCAAAGGGATAGCGACCGACAGGAACACTTTTAAGCAGTTTCTGACTTTCGGTATCCAGAATGATCATTCTAAAATTGATCTGATCTACAGCATAGAGAGTCTTGCCATCTTTGCTTAATACCAGGTCGCCGATATAACCATGCGAATAATCAATATTTTTAGCAGTGTAAGCACAATTTATTTCGCCTGCTTTCTTCCCGTCTGCACAATTGAAAATATAGATCTTATTCTCCTGCCCTCCGGCAACGTAAACAACTCGATTATCGGGGGAGATGGCCAATCCCATGAAAACAGAAGCTAAAACGCCTTTGTCAGTGGAAGCTCCGGGAGGGATCTGTTGAATCTCAGGATTCCCGCTTTGTAAATTCCGAAGAATCGTAATGGCAAGAGGCGAAATTCCCGAATTAGCCGTGACCGCAATATTCCCATCATTGCTTAATGCCAATCCGTATGGATGCGGAGCTACGGTGAAAGTCTTTCCAGATGGAGTAATGATTCTTCCATTGGGGATTATTGTTTTTCCGTCTCTGTTGATGTGGGTAAATTCATCACCGGCGGGAGCAGAAAGTATCTTTATGCTTTGCTGAGAGAAGCCGGATAAGGAAAGGATGATCAGGAAAGCTGCGGCTAATGTTGTAATTAATTTCATATTATTGGGTTTAGTTGATGGCGTTCTAAAATTAGTCTCCAATTTTTTAAAAGCAAAAAAGATTCGGAGATATTCTCCTTCCACGTTGTTTAAAAAGAATGAGCAGGGGAAGTTTGTCTGGTATTTGCATGAAATGAGAATGAAGTCCGATATATTTTTTGCTGAAAACAAGGTCGCTTTCCTTCAATTTGGGGGATGTTTAATCGGCTTTAGGATGGACATCAAATATTTAGGGAGAAAAAGTCACTTTGCAGGAGTTCTGCTTGATTCTATTTCTTTTTGCACAATTAGGAAGATAGCAGAACCTTATCAACGAGGGAGCAACACTATATTTTGTTCGTCGTTTAGACGTGGTTCAGATATGGTTCCTATATCGGAATGATAATTGAACCATGCATAAACGGGCTCTTAAGCTCAGTTGAAATATAGCTTTGGTATTTACTTGCTTTAGTGTTAATCCCTTCATAAAAAACAAAGCGGCTGCATCGATCAGGATGCAGCCGCTTTGTAGCTCTATTATCAAAGATGTGACAGACTACTTTTTGAGTTCCCACTCAAATCCGTCTTTGCGGTCTTTAATTTCAAAACCAATCTGGTTTAACTCATTCCGGATGCGATCGGCTGTCGCCCAATCTTTATTGGCCTTTGCCTGGATTCTCAGATTCAGAAGCAGGTCAACAACCTGAGTTAACACCTCGCTATTATCAGCAGCACCGGTCTCTTCGTCCTTCAATCCAAGTATCTCGAATACGAAATTGTGGAAGATCAATTTCAATTCATTCAGATCTGCTTCGTTAATAGTTGCTTTATTATCATGGATTG
>JAUZOB010000442.1 GCA_030706665.1 Bacteroidota bacterium | reverse complement strand
TCTTTTGATGAAAAGTCAGGGAATCAGATTATCGTAAAAGTTGCAACTTCGTCAGCAAGCATCGATGGTGCATTAAAAACATTGAATGCTGATGTTAACGGCTTTGACTTCAATAAAGTGTCAGCAAAAGCCGATGCGGCATGGAATCATGAATTGTCTAAATTTTCTGTGGAAACTCCTGATAAGGATCAGAAAACTATTTTCTATACCGCACTTTATCATTCTTTTATTGCTCCAAGTACCTATTCAGATATTCAGGGAGAATATAAAGGCTACAATAACACGACTAAAAAGGCAGTTGGTTATACAAAATATACGATTCTTTCGTTGTGGGATACTTTCCGTGCTTTGAACCCATTGTTGACAATCAGCAATCCTACGATGGTTAATGATCTGGTAAAATCAATGCTTGATCAATATGAAGAGACCGGACTCCTGCCGGTTTGGGAACTTACAGGAAATGAAACCAACTGTATGATCGGATATCACGCAATTCCGGTAATTACGGATGCTATTCTGAAGGGGATCGGTGATTTTGACCGTGAGACGGCTTATAAAGCAATGATTGCAAGTTCTATGTCTGATCAACGAGGTTTAAAATATTATCGTGAGATCGGATATATTCCTGCTGATAAAGAAACCGAATCAGCTTCTAAGGTTCTCGAGTATTGCTATGATGATTATTGCATTGCCCAGGTAGCGAAGTTTCTTGGTAAAGAGAATGATTATCAGACTTACATGAAACGTTCCCAGAACTACAGAAACCAATTTGATACCTCTGTAGGGTTTATGAGAGGTCGTAATTCGGATGGCTCATGGGTTACACCTTTTGATCCTGCCTATTCAAAACATGAGACTGGTGTATTTACAGAAGGAAATGCATGGCAGTGGACATGGTTTGTGCCTCATGATATTCTTGGTCTGGCCAACCTGATGGGAGGAAAAGAGAAGATGATCAGTAAACTTGATCAACTTTTCTTAGAGTCTTCAGTGATTAAGGGTGAAAATTCCTCTCCTGATATTTCTGGTTTAATTGGGCAGTATGCACATGGGAATGAACCATTTCATCATGTTATCTACATGTTCAACGCGTTGGGAGCTCCCTGGAAGACACAGGAAAAGGCGGATATGGTAATGAAAACACTTTATACTTCAAAACCTGACGGACTTTGTGGAAATGATGACTGCGGACAAATGTCAGCATGGTATGCATTTAATGCAATGGGACTCTATCCTGCTAATGCTGTAAGCGGAAGATATGAATTAGGAAGCCCTCGTTTTACGAAAACTGAGATTAAATTGGCAAATGGGAAAGTATTCCGGATAATGGCTCCGGGGGTCTCAAAGACTAATATCTATATTCAATCTGCAATGTTGAATGGGAAACCTTTAAGCAGAACATTTATCACTCATAAAGAACTGCTGGCAGGTGGTGAACTGAAATTAGTTATGGGGGCTAAGCCTGTAAAGTAAAACTATAAAAAGGATAGTCCATGGTTTATGAACTTTTGGGCTATCCTTTCTGATCAAATAAAAACTCCCGTTTGAATATTTTCTCTGAATTAGAGTTGTATTCGAACGGGAGTTTCTTATTTGGAATTTAATGTATAATAAAAAAGTTTAGAATCTGATTTTTCTATTTGAATGACCTGCTGTCTTGGACAATACTGACAAAGGAGGTTGTTCAAGAAGTAAAAAAACATTATTTCTGCACTTCTTTTACTTTGTAAGTAGCGTATAAATTTTCCTCAAAAATTATCAAATAATAGAATAGGTCTTTTAATCTGATAATGAATCCTTGTGCGTGAAATGAATTTTAACGATATGTTCAGATTGTAAACTAATACAAGATAGATTTGTCTTTTGGGAGAGTCCTTTGAACTTGGAATGGATTAATTGAGACCTGACAATATTAATGAAGGTACTTGTTATTTTTCAATATTAACCTTGATTATATTACCAGCCAGATGCAAGAATATCGTCATTTTGGATAGGCTTTATCTGACATTGATTTTTGCGGATATAACCTTCGATATTCATCAGACATGAAGATTCGGTCGAGATGATATATTCGGCTCCTGTTTTTAAGGCATTTTCAACTTTCGGCTGAGTCATGG
>JAUZOB010000441.1 GCA_030706665.1 Bacteroidota bacterium | reverse complement strand
ACAAGGCTTAAATTTTTTAAATCCAGCTAAATGAATGAATCATTCTTTACTCCTCAGAAATTGTAATTGGTTCTTTATCGGCAGGTTCTAACTTCCCCCCCTATTCATCTAATCTAAAACTCCCAATAAGTGATGATCGATATTTATTTAGACGATTGCTGAAACTTCCCCGTTTTCTAATTTTAAGGTATGATTCACACTCTCCGGTATCTCATGTGAATAATGGCTTACATATATAATAGATACTTGACTTATCGCGCAGATTGCTTCTATTACCTGCTTAAATTGTTTTTGCTGGTGACTGTCAAGGCCCTGGCATGGTTCATCAAAGATCAGTAACGGTGGATTCTTTACTAATGCTCTTGCTAACAGGCATAACCGTTGGGTGCTGGCTGAAACATTCTTAAATAGAGTTGTTGCATGATTCTCAAGTTCAAGAACCTTCATCCACTGTCTTGCTATTTTAGCCTTAGCAGGAGAGGAAGGTCTGAAAAGCCCAAGTGTATCATAAAAACCTGATTCAATCACTTGTAAACATGACATACTGACCGGGAAATATTGAAAAAGCTCGGGCGATACAAAACCAATTTTACCCTTTATAGCCCAAATGCTTTCTCCTGTTCCGCGTCTTTTGTCAAAGAGTGTAATTTTATTAGCGTAAGCCTGCGGATTATCTCCATTAATAAGACTCAATAAAGTCGATTTTCCTGCCCCGTTATGACCTAATAAAGCCCATCGTTCACCTTGTCGAATATTCCAATTTATATTATTAAGTATTACTTTCTCTTTATATTTCACTTTTACATTCTCCATTCCTACGATGAGATCATATTGGTAGGGATCATTAAGAGAAAGTAATTCCTGCAATTCCTTTGCGTTAATTGTTTCCGTTTCTTGAAAATCAATCTTGCTAATATCGAGTTTCGCCTTTGGACCTGAATTGACAATTGCCTGTGATTCAAGAACTGCAACATTGGTAATTGCATCAGGGATCTCATTCGGAGAAGTTACCATGATGATGGTAATGCCTGATTCAATGATATCCTCTATGAGCATATCAAAATCTTCTCTTGCCTTAAGATCTAATCCTGTTAACGGATTGTCCATAAGTAATAAAACGGGATTTTTTATTAAAGAAGCGGCAATGCGTAAACGTTTGGTCTCTCCGTTCGACAATTTGAATAATTGTTTGTCGAGTAAATCTTTTAAATTCAACCTTTCTACTATCTTGTCGTAGTTCCATTCTCCTTCAAGTGTTTCGCTTTCCAAACTCAGAAGGTATTCTTTTACCGTTTGTGCATCTTCAGAATCGGATGAATTAAATCGTTGCTGATAATAGAAATCTTTTGTATTGGTCAGGTTGCGGAAGTTATGTTTCTGTTCAATGTGAGCAATTAATTTACGCCAATTAAACAAAGGATTGTGACGGAGCTTATCTTGTACACATTCCTCAAGAAGAGGACGTTCCACTTTCCCTTTAATTATTGGGAATTTCCCAGCGATCGTTGATAAAAGAGCACTTTTCCCTGTCCCGCTAGCTCCGATTAATGCCCAGTGTTCTCCTTTTTTGATTTCAAAACTTAAATTTTCAAAGAGGATCCCATTCAAATTACGAACGGTTATTTTGTCAAAAGATAGAATTACCCTATTCATTATTTTTATTCTCTGTATTATACGTCTTTAATAGGAAGAAATGTGGTTATTATTCAGATTAAGAGTGGAAATGAATATGATTTAAACGCAGATCTTCATAGTGTAAAGTGTAAAGGTAGACCATATATTTTATAAACAGAGCTACACCTCCCGGTTATTGAGAGCATAATAACGTTCTGATTATATTTTAATCAGGAAGAGGGAACCTTCCGCCTAATTATCCGTTAGTAAATGTTAGGGTGGATGAAAAAATGCAGTACTAAAATATTACTATTATGCAATACAGATTGTTAGGAAAAACCGGATTGAAAGTTTCCGGGTTATGTATGGGGACCATGACCTTTGGCGGACGGGGAATGTGGACTGCAATTGGAACTTTGTCACAGGACGAGGTGAACGGATTGGTAAAGCAAGCCGTTGACGCAGGTATTAACTTTATTGATACTGCGAATGTTTACAGCGAAGGGTT
>JAUZOB010000440.1 GCA_030706665.1 Bacteroidota bacterium | reverse complement strand
CGGAGGAGATGTTTTTTCCTGTTTCCTGAACCCATTTGAGGGTAGCCTGAGCCCGGTAAGTTTTGGCTCTTTCCTGAGGCGTTTCATCCAGCCTGCAGCAAATGATGGAATTTGAATTATAGCTTGACGGGCGGTGTATTCTATGATACTCTGCTCCCCACCAAAAGCCGACAATGAATAAGAATAGCAGAGAACAAACTCCGAATGGGGTGTTGTTGACGGGAGTTTGATGGAAGGACGATAAAATTAAGACGACCAAAAGGAACAGGCATATCCAGAGTCCAATTGTAGAGAGGTCATATTGGAGATAATCTTGTGTGGCAATGCCTATGGCAAAGGGGACAAAGATTCTGAAGAATGGTGTTTTTTGCACAAATGTTCGGAAGGATTCCATTACAACTTATGCTCGTTGTATAAAATTACGATTATTGAATTTAATAATCAATAATTTCTGGTTTTAGTTGTAAGGGGATAAAACGAACGTAATTTTAAGTGGCCGGAATCAGTGATGATTGTTGGATTTCTATTCACTGACAGCGTTTTTAATCTTAGGATTCCTGAAGTTGATGAATTGTATAGGACTGTGATATGAATAACGGGTCTGTTGAGTTATTCTTCGCAATCAGTCAATGGAAGGAAGTTGTGGTTCTGGAGCTAAATGCACAGGTAGATCATGTTCATCTGGTTTGTTCGATTCCTCCCAAGATATCCGTATCTGATTTCATGGGAATATTGAGAGGTAAGCTTGCAATACGAATCTTCAAGTCTTATCCGGAGTTGAAACAAAAGCCATACTAGGGAAATCACTTTTGTGCAAAAGGATATTTCATTAGTACCATTGGATTCGATGAGGAAATGATAATAAGATACGTTCGTTATCAAGAGAAAGAAGAACGCAAAAGACAAAAACGTTAATGTGTCTCCCCTTTTAGTGGAAACTGAAATTAAAGCCACCTCCTTTTAGGGTGGTAGTTTACTTTAAACGTTTTTTACCTTGCTGTTTTATAAGCAAAGCCTTTTGTAAATTAAGCATTGCTTAATTTACTTTTTAGGAAGCTTAATTCTGTAGCTGACTTTAATCTTTCCCAGAGAGATAGCCGTAAGTTTACTTTTTAAAAGTTTCCGTCTGATGAGTGAAAGATGATCTATGAATAGTTTCCCGTCAAGATGGTCGTATTCGTGTTGAATTACTCTTGCTGCGAAACCGGTGTATTCTTCTTCATGTTGAACCCAGTTTCGGTCAAGATAACGAATTCGGACTTTAGAAGGGCGATTGACATCTTCCCGAATTTGCGGAAGGCTTAAGCATCCTTCGTTAAAGGGGACAACCTCTCCTGTTCTTTCTAATATTTCGGCATTGATAAAAGTTATTTTAAAATTTTCCAACTCTGGTTCTTCTTCAGCCATGGAGCTTCCATCGATGACAAAGATCCGAATAGAAAGGCCGATTTGTGGAGCTGCAAGTCCGACTCCATCGGCATGATACATGGTTTCCCACATGTTATCAATCACTTGATCCAGGTTCTCGTAATTCTGATCAATCGGTTCGGAGATTTTTCTTAAAATGGGATCTCCATAAACAGTAATTGGCAATATCATGTTAAATCTTAAATTTTAAACTTTCGAGATATGTTTGAAGCATGATTGTTGCGCTTAACGCATCGATGACTTCTTTGTTTTGTCTGTCTTTTTTCCGAACTCCGGCTTCCAGCATGGTTTGATGGGCTAACTTTGATGTAAACCGTTCATCTGCTGTTTCAATTGGAATTTCCGGATACCGGTTTTTAAATCCCCTGATAAATGGTTCGATATAACGAACAGATTCAGATGGCTCGTTGTTCAACTGAAGTGGATACCCGATGATGACTCTTTCGACCGGTTCGCTTTTGAAGTATTGGTCAAGGAATTTCCAAATTTCAGATACCGTAACAGTAGTAAGTTTGTTGCCAATGATCTTTAGCGGATCGGTTACCGCGATACCGATTCTTTTTTTTCCATAATCAATGGCCAGAATTCTTCCCATGCTTTGATTCATAATTTAAACAGCTGCAAAGATAGGATTTTATTTTCTCACTTTAGAATTTGAAGCCGTTTAGCAGGTTATTTTATAGACTCTTGAATGAATTT